>CAZEKY010000011.1:0-11126 GCA_964512875.1 uncultured Gammaproteobacteria bacterium | reverse complement strand
CCGCTAAGAGCCGTTAACCGTCATAGCCTTGGTGAGCCATTACCTCACCAACTAGCTGGTAGTTAGTACACTATTCTCTTCGCGACTTGCGTCTTTAACCCTGAGGTACTATAGGAAATTACTCCACCTTTCGGTGGGCTATGTCCTACAAAGAGGCATATTTGTACTTTTTACTCACCCGTTTGCCGCTAAACTTATTATTTACACAGATAATCCTACTGTAAGGTTTTTCTGTGTAAACAACAAATCCCGCTCGACTTGCATGTCTTAGGCACATCGCCAGCGTTCACCCTGAGCCACGATCAAACTCTTAGTACTAACATCCGAATAAATTCGGAAGTGCGATTGATTTAAATAATCAATCAAAAATTTTTGAAAAATCTTTCTGGTACTAACAGCTATGGCTCTAAACGAATGTGAACTTAATTTTAAAGAACAATTTTGCCTTCATTTAGGCAGTGAGGTTATTATATAGCACAAAATAATAATTTGCACTAGGTAAGTTGAATCAATTTGGCACTTGATAAAATAGTGGCACTTTCAGGTTCAGCAGCGGTAAAAATAGTTTGATAATTTTGACATAAAGAAACTACAATTTTTTGATGTTCAGGATCGAGTTCTGAAAAAATATCGTCAAGGAGCAAAACAGGTTTATCTTGATATGTTTTTTCCAAATAAGCAATTTGAGCTAATCTAACAGCCAATACTGCCAATCTTTGTTGACCTCGACTACCCCAAAAAGCCAGATTTTTATCATCCGTAAGAAACTCTTGACTATTAAAGCTAAAATCGTCTCGATGAGGACCTGACTGTGTATGTCCACGTTGCAAATCTATTAAATATTTCTTTTCTAAAGTCTCTTTGTTCAAAATTGAAGGGTGATAATTTAGAAAAATTAATTTAATTCCTGGGTCTAAATGTCCCTGAAAAAAAGAATTAGCAAAACGAACAAAAGAGGTTCGATAATCATGAATGATTTTGCTATTTTTAATCAATGTTTGATCCCAAAAAAAGAGTTCTGATTTTGACGATCGGCCTTCTTTAATTTGATCTAAAAGTTCATTTCTGTGCTTCAAGGCTCGATTATATTGAGAAAGAGCTTGAGTATACCTCCATTCACTTTGAAGAAATATTTCATCTAAAAAATCACGACGGCGTGACGGAGAACCGTTAACCAATCTGATATCCTCGGGGTGAAAAATTACAGTTTTAAAAACACCGATATATTTTTTTCTGGTCTTTTCCACCTTATCAATCAAAAATTTACGGGATACAGTGCTACTTTGTCCGGTCTGGTCTTTTATTAATTTAACCTCAATTTCACTCGTTTCATTTCTATCGTTAACCAGTTTTGCTCTCACCGAAGAAAAATAATTGCTCCAATTAATCAATTTTGACTGGGAGCTTGAACGAAAACTTTTACCAGCAGCTAAAAGAAAAATAGCTTCTAAGATATTCGTTTTCCCAGATCCATTTGGACCCAAAAGAAGATTTAAGTTAGAATCGAATTCTATTAATTGTTGAGGGTAGGAACGAAAACTTTGTAAAAGAAGTTTGGAAAGATACACAAATGTAGTATAACAAAAATGTCCAACGGGTAGGAGTTGAACCTACTTTAGATAGTTTTACAGACTATTGCCTAACCGTCCGGCTCCCGTTGGTTTTAGAACTTATTATAGCAAAAAGATGCTTTTACTCAATTCCCCAAAGGATAGACAAGTTGGAAGAAATATTCATCTCTCCGGTTGACAACTGACCTCTTTGATCAGACCCCATACCTTCAGCCATTGATTTGTACTGAGCTACATTAGCAAGATAAGGAACTGGAGAAACGTCATATGTGCTATCAGAGATATAAATAGGTTTGGCTAATTTTACTTTTGACAACTTGGCTAGTTCCTCAGCTTTTTGTTTGGCTTTTTGAAAAGCTAACTCTCGAGCTTTAGTAAAAAATTCAGTTTTATCTTCAATGTCAAAGCTAATTCCACCGATTTGTAAATCTTCAACTGCAGATAATTCATCGATTATTTTGGTGGCCTTAGTTGCTTTTTCATCAATCTTTTTAATTTTTATCTCTAACGATTGAGAGGCTCTTTGTCCGACTATTCTTCTTGTAGATGAAGAATAGTCATATTCGGTATAGATATTAAGATTGGTGGTAACAATGTCAGAATCAGGAATATTATTATTTTTTAAAATTTGCAAAGCGGCTTCAATCTTTTTATTAACTTGATCTAAGGCTGACTTGCTAGTTGGGGCAGTCTTTTCAAAAGAAACAGTTAACATAACCATGTCTGGTTTGGCCGATATTTTGCCATCTCCTGTTACAGATATTGTATTTGAAATTTGGCCATTTGATTCAACACCACCAGTATTTTTAATATAAATTCCAGTCTGTGAGATAAAAATAGCTGAAAGAATAAGAGCGGCAGAAATAATAATAAAGGGGATATATGATTTGTCGATTTTCATATATTAATAATACACTACTGATAAAATAATTCATGAGAATAAAAATTGTTTCCTGGAATTTAGCTGGCATAAGAGCTTCAATAAAAAAGGGGTTGTTTGAGAAAATGAAAACAATTAATGCTGATATTTATTGTTTTCAGGAAGTTAAGGCAAATCGTGATCAGGTAGATTTAACGCTAGATTATCCAGATAACTATTCAGACTTCTGGAATCCCGCTAAAAGACCTGGTTACTCAGGCGTGGCCACTTTTAGTAAAAATGAACCTAAAAGCATAATCATTGGAGATAGAGACAACGATTGGGACGATGAAGGAAGAGTTATTATTACTAAATTTGATGAATTTACACTATTAAATGTTTATTTCCCAAATGGACAAAGAGATAAAGGTCGACTTGACTATAAATTAAAATTTTACAAATACTTTTTGGAATATATTAATAAATTGAGAGAACAAGGTGAAAAGATTATTTTTTGCGGAGATGTAAATACGGCACATAAAGAAATCGACCTGGCCAGACCAAAAGATAATGAAAAAACATCGGGGTTTTTACCTATTGAAAGAAAATGGATTGATGAGGTAATTAAAAATGGATATGTGGATACCTTTAGAATTAAAAATAAAGAAGCAAATCATTATACTTGGTGGAGTCAACGAACTGGAGCAAGAAAGAGAAATGTTGGCTGGAGAATTGATTATTTTTTTGTAGATAAATCACTAGTCGGAAAGATTAAGAATGCTTTTATTTTGCCAGAAGTAGAAGGGTCAGATCACTGCCCTGTTGGAATTGAAATGGAAATATGACCTGGCTCTAAATTTGTTTTTAATAAAATTTAAAGCCAGGAGTTGGCAGATCTGGTGTTATTGATCTACTGAAAAATCAATGTTAAAAATAAAATTAGAAAAGTTTTCAATAAAATTGAATAATTCCTTCTCTGAATAGATTATATAATAGTTATGGCTTGTAATGCGACTATAACTGACAGTATAAAGATATTCTAAAGAGAACATTTCAATGTCAGGTATTTCTTTTAAAATAAACTGATTGAAGCCGTTTCTTGCATCAATTCGAAAAATCCAATATTTTTCCTCCCTTGTACCGTAAATTATTTTCGAGTATACCAAATCTCCGTTGTCTAGCAACTCAAAAGGCATACTATCGACAGGTAGTTCTTCCATTATTTTTTTTGACCGAAACAAGTCTGTTTTTTTGATATACGACAAACTTGCCTTGCGGGTTGAAACATGAAAATTCTCTTTCATATTTTTTCTTTTGCTATTTTTCCTAGCGTTACCATAGTCAAATATCGCTGGATATCGCGCCATAAAAAACACCTCTTTCTACCAAATTTTGAAAGTGCAATAATTACAATTTCTACGTATTTTACCAAAACAAAAGAGATAGTCAATCTTAAGAGAAAATAAAATACTTTTGACCTTCCTTTTTAAGCCAAAGATTATTTTTACTAGAATCTGGATCGTAAATGGCTAGTTGTCTCCAAAATTTTATTGAGTGATTTTGAATTTCAAGATGAGTTAATTCGTGTAGAATAATGTGTCTAAATTGTGAATACGGGAAAAATATTATTTGCCAATTAAAACTTAGGTTTCCTCTCCCGGAACAAGAACCATATCTTGATTTTTGATTGCGGACAGAGACTTTACCGTAAACAAAAGAATGTTCTTTTGATAAAAATAAAAGTTCTTTTTTGATTAATTTTAAGGAAAATGGTTTTAATTTTTCCGATAAAATCTTTTTTGCATGACCTTCTTTGAGGGTGCTAAAGTTTGCATATATTATTTGTTCAATGTCGTTGATAATTACGGAATCTCTTTGTGTTTTTGTAATGTTAATTTTGTAGATGTTATCAAGTATTTTGATTTCTTTTAATTTTAAAATGGCTTTTTTGGTTGTCATTTTTTGACAACGATTTATAATCCAAGAAATATTTTTTTTAATAAATTTTTCAATTATAAAATTTGGGGTTATAAGTGGACAAGAAATTTGAAATGAATTTTTTGAAATAATTCTTAAACGAAGAGAACTGATATTTTTTCTCTTTATATCATATTTGTAAGACTTCCCTTCTAGAAAAATTGTGTTCATGCTTAAGGATATTTTAACCTATTGATGATATATTAAATTATGAGTGTAATATATGTCGGAACAGACCATAGAGGACTTACTTTTAAAAATAAAATTGTTGAGTATTTGCGAAAAAATGATTACAAAGTAAAGGACTTAGGACCAGTTGAATATGATAAAGACGATGATTATACCGATATTGCCATAAAATTAGCCGAAAAAGTTATTAGAGAAAACTCGAAAGGAATTCTAATTTGTGGATCTGGAGTGGGTGTTTCAATAGCAGCCAACAAGGTTAAAGGGGCAAGGGCAGCCTTGTGCTTTTGTGAAAAACAAGCCAGAATGGCCAGAGAGGATAGTGATGCTAATATTTTGTGCTTATCTGCAGATTTGGTTGATGAAGAGAATAATTATAAGATCATTGAAACATTTTTAGAAAGCGTTTTTGCATCCGAAGAGAGATTTATAAGAAGAATTAATAAAATAAAAAAATATGAGGAAGCTAAACTCTGTTGAAAATATAAATCAAGATAACGTTGTTTTGTTAAGAATGGATACCGATTTACCAATGGAGGATGGTCAAATTTTAGATAATAGTAGATTACAAAAATCAATTCCAACTATTAAATTGTTGTTAGAAAGAAAAAATAAAATAGTAATAATTGGACACCTAGGAAGACCTAAAGAAAATGAAAGAACCTTGTCCTTAAAACCTGTTTACCTAGAATTAATACAACTACTAGAAGTAAGCTGTGGAGGTGACTGCGTCAAAAATGTCTTTGTAAGCGATATTGAAAATGAAGAAACACTAAATAAGGCGATTTTTGAAAATGAAATTATATTTATTGAAAATCTGAGATTTTGGGATAAAGAAGAAAAAGGTGACACTTCCCTCTTTGAGAGCTTAAAAAAATACTGTTCTGTTTTTATAAATGATGCTTTTGCTGTGGCTCACAGAAAAGCCGCTTCCGTTTTATTAGCAAAAGAAATGAACAGTTATTACGGAATAAGCTTTATCAATGAATACGAAAAAATAGGATCAATTTTAGAAAATAAAACAAAACCCCTGGTGATTGTCTTGGGCGGTGCTAAAGAAGATAAGTTAAAATACATCGAAGAATTAAGTAAAATAGCCGATTATGTTTTAGTTGGAGGAAAATTACCAGTAATTAAAGAAAAAAGTTATATTAATGACCCCAAGGTGATTTACGCAACACTTAGAGAAGATCAGCTAGACTTGAGCGAAACTGATATTGAAATTTTTAGAGAAGTTCTGGTAAAAGCAAAAACAATTGTTTGGGCTGGTGCTATGGGATATTATGAAAATTCAAATTCTCAAAAGGGAACAATAGAAATTGCAAAAATAATAGCTAATTCTGATGCTTATATAATTATTGCCGGAGGAGATACTTCTGCTTCAGTTTCACAATTAGGATTAAAAAATAAAATTGATTTTGTATGCTCTGGAGGTGGAGTAATGCTAGAAATGCTAACAAGCGAAAATTTACCTGCTTGGGATTAATTGTTTTTTTAAGATAAAATTAATTATGAAAGAAGATAAAAGAATAAGAATAGCAATTAATGGTTTTGGAAGAATAGGCAGTGTGGTTTTAAGAGCAATATTAACAGAAAATTATGATGTTGATATTGCAGCCATTAATACTGATGGAAAATATGATATCGAAAGTTATGCGATTCAATTTAAGTATGATTCGGTTTATGGTAAATGTCCGTGGAAAATTTCACACTCAGAAGCTCAAAAGGCTGGAGAGATAGGAAGACTTGAAATCGGAGATATTTCAATTCCAGTTTTGGGAGAAATGGATCCATCTAAAATCGCTTGGAAAAACTATAAGGTTGATGTCGTCTTAGAGTGTACCGGCGCCTTTACTGATAAAAAAGCACTAGGTCACATAAAAGCAGGCGCAAAAAAAGTAATAATCAGTGCTCCCCCAAAAGATAAGACTATTCCAATTTATGTTTTAGGGGTGAATGATAAAAAATATAAAGGAGAAAACTTGATTTCTAATGGATCATGTACTACAAATTGTGTCGCTCCGATTGTTAAACTAATAGATGAAAAAATAGGATTTCAAGAGGGAGTATTAACCACAATTCATGCTTATACTACTAATCAAAATTTAGTTGATGGAAATGGTAAAGATGCTAGACGAGCTCGTGCTGCAGCGATTAACATTGTTCCAACGACTACGGGGGCTGCTGAAGCCGTAATCGCCTGTTATCCAGAGGCTGAAGGGCGTTTTGGAGGAACAGCAATTAGAGTTCCGGTTGTTTGTGGTAGCTATTCTGATCTTACCTTTAAATTAGTAAGAAAAACGACGGTTGAAGAGATCAATTCTATTTTTGAAGAAGCAAGTGTCGATCCAGAACTGGTTGGCAAGTTAAAGGTTTCCTATGAACCATTGGTGTCGTCAAACATACTAGGAAATAACGCTTCTTGTATTATTGATACTGAAATGACAAAAGTTATTTCAGACGATATGGTGTCAATTGGTGCTTGGTACGATAATGAATATGGTTATAGTTGTAGGCTAGTGGAAAATGCAATAGCAATTTCACAGAAATAAAAATGCAAATAATACCTTCAATTCTTGAAAAGGATTTCTCTATTGCTGAAAATAAAATAAAACTAGTTAAAGATAAATTTAGATGGATGCAAATTGATGTAATTGATGGTTTTTTTTCTGAAGGAAAAAGTTTTGAACTAGAATTATTGAATAAAATTGAAGTTGAAATACAAAATAATTTAATAGAAGTTCATCTGATGGTAAAAGAACCAATTAAGTGGATAGAAAAATGTAACTTTATTGGAGCAAGCAGAATCATAGGTCAAGTTGAAATGATGAGTGACAGAAATAGCTTTATTCAAGAAGTAAAAAATATGGGTTTAGAGGCTGGCTTGGCTTTTGATGTTGATACAGAGATTGGAAAAATCCCAGATGGAACAGATGTTGTTTTAATCATGGGAAGAAAATCTGGTTTTCAAGCTAATAAGTTTCAAGAAGATACTATAAATAAAATTATAAAAGTTGTTCAGGCAAGAGAGGGAAAAGATGCTCAATACTACCAAATAGGAATAGACGGCGGGGTTAACCTGGACACGATAAAAAAAATTAAAGAGGCCGGAGCCGAAATTGCTTATTGTGGTCGAACTGTTTTTGATGCTATTTTAAATGATAATTTAGAAAAACTAGACTATGCTATCAATAACTAAAAAAAAGATAAAAAGAGTAGCCTTTTTTGGTGATGCCGACGCCAAAGAAAATGATCAACACTATATAGATGCATACAACACTGCAAAATTATTAGCAGAAAACAATTACATTATAGTTAACGGAGGGGGTCCCGGGGTAATGTTAGCTTCAACCTTAGGGGCTAAATCAGTGGGTGGAAAAGTAGAAATCGTGATTATTGATGAAAAGGTAGATATGGGTAAAAACTATGAGGGAACTGAAAAAAATAATAAAAAAATAGTTGATTGTGTTTATAAAAGCAAAAATATACAACAAAGAACTGAAAAACTTGTTGAAATAGCCGATGCACATGTGGTTTTTAAGGGAGGAACTGGTACTCTGGCTGAATTTGCCCTGGTTTGGGAGAAGGCAAAATTTGAATTTGGAAAACACGAACCTTTAATTCTGTTTGGAGATAGCTGGAAAAGGACAGCTGAAAGTATTGTTGAAAATTTAGAATTTGATGCAATTGAAAAGAAGGTTTACGCCTTTGCTGATACTCCACAAGAGGTTTTAAAAATAATTAAAGATAAAAAATGCTTTAATAAAAAAGAAAATATCGGCCTGCTTGGGAAATTCAAAAATTTGATTGATAGTTTTTGATAAACTAGGAAGTAATGCTTACAAAAATTTTTATTTTACTATTAGCCTCAATCACTCTTGGCGGATGTAATTTGAAAGCAAGAAAATCTGGACTGGAAATAATGAGTTACCCTATGGCCAGGGTTTACATTAATAATAAAGAGGTTGGAAACACCCCTTATAAAAATTTAGACTTAAAACCAGGTGAAAATTTGGTCAGATTGGTGACAGAAAACAGAGATTGGACAAAAACTGTTGATTTGCAAAACAACATTAGTACTGTAATAGATTGGCAGTTGGGAGAAAATTACGAGAACGACTCGGGATATATTTTATATTTAGAAAAAACTGGAAGTAAAAAGGCTTCACTTTTGGTCAATAGCTCTCCTGACAAGGCAAATATCTTAATCGATGGTGTGTCTAAAGGGAGTTCTCCAATTAAAGTTGAAGAAGTGCTTGAGGGTGATCGTCAGCTGACATTATCAGCCCCTGGCTATAAAGATGTAAACGTTTTTATGAAAGCAATTGCTGGATATCAATTAGTGGTGGAGACAAAAATGGCAAAAGAAAAAAATCATGTTGAAGAGATAACAGAAGAAAGCATAGAAAATTCTGGAAATAATTTAAGCACAGAAGAAAATGAAAAAGTAATAATAAAAGAAACTGAAACTGGATGGTTGAAAGTAAGAGACACCAACTCCCTTCAGGGAAAAGAAATGGCGAAAATTAAACCAGGCGAAGAATATCCCCTCTTAGACGAAGCTAACGACTGGTACAAAATTGACCTGGGTACAAGCGGTATTGGGTGGATCTCGGCTACTTATGCCGAGAAAAAATAAAAAAGATTCCGAAAAGAAAAAAAGAAGCTGATAAAAAGAAATAAAGTTTTTGCTGACTATTTAAAAATAAAGAGACTAGGCCTAAGGTCAAGCTGATGATCCAATACAAAATAGAAATGTTTCTACGTGACCAGCCTGCTTTTAAAAGCTGATGATGAAAGTGTTGATTATCTCCTAAATATATCGGAGTTTTATTGATGATTCTTCTAAAAATGGTGTAAACAGCATCAAGCATAGGAATGAATAAAAGAAAAATTAAGGTGGCAACCTTAGCGCCAGATAAAATTGCTAAAACAGCAAGCAAAAAACCAGCTAAGCTTTTGCCACTGTATCCTGGCATGATCGATTGTGGAAAAAAATTAAAAGGTAAAAATCCCAAATAAGAACCACAAACTGCCCCTGCAAGAATTATTACTGGCCACTGGGCGATATCAGTCGAATACCTAATAGCCAAGAGTCCTATAAAAAAAGCTGAGATAGAAATAAAGCCTGGAAGCTGCCCATCAACACCAGTGGCCCAGCCAACAATATTCATGCACCAAACAATCCACATAAGGGCTAAAAGATCAGAAATAATCCAAATACTATGATGGCCATAAAAATCAAAATTAAATTTTAAAAAAGACAAATCGATAATTCCCCCACTAAATGGATTAGAAATAAAAGCAATGCCGATCCCGGAAGCAACAATAATTAAAGCAACAATGATATTAAAAATAAATCTAATTTTAGGGCTAATATCTTTAATATCATCAACCACACCAACGACTAGAGTGACAAAGGAGGCAATGAGAATACCAATAAGATGTTTATCTAAAGGTAAAAATATTAAGGTGGTAATTAAAACAGCAATAAAAATTGGAAGTCCTCCTCCTCTGGGTACAGAAGAAATAGCGGTAGCATTACCAGTTTTTTTTTGTTTTTCTTGAGGATTTTCTATCCAATTATTTTTGATAAATATTTTTTTTACCAAAGGTGTCAAGAAATACGAAATACCTGCAGAAACAATGATTGATAGAAGAAAAGATATTGGCATTCTAAGAAATCAAAAAAATAATTCTTGCCAATGATATCGATGCAAGTAAAGAAAAAACTAAAGAAAAAACAACTAACAATCGAGAAAATAAAGGAATTGTTTTTAAGAAAAAAGAAGCAATTAAGTTATTTATGAGCAAGACTACAAGAGAAAAGGTTGGCAATAGAAAAAGAGAAGTGGCGGAAGCTAATTGTCCCTCTCCCCAAGGCAACGAATAATATAAGGGTACCTGTTGAGGTAAGCTGTTAAATTTAACAAAAAGTAAAAGAATTTGAGAAATAATTAAAAAAATATTCCATCTTAAAAAAATTCCATTTATTTTTTCCTGCCAAAAAGCACCTAGTACTGAAAATTGAAAAAATAATGAATTAATAAAAGACATAATTATCTTAACTTAAAAATAATTGCCTCTCCAAAAACTTCAACCGCATAATAATAATTACTAATAAAATCATCTAGTTCTGTAAATGGCCTATTATCCATTTGATAATAAACAATATATTTGGGCAAATAAGTCTTAATTTTATTCATGGTCAATTCGTATCCATTAAAATCAATGATGTGATATGCCACGGTATATTTAGAAGCAGGAAGTCGGTCTGACAAGGCATAAATGGAAGCGTAATCACTCCAAATAAAAATCTTATCTTCAAGATCAGTATTTGATTGAATAAAACTTGAAACTCGGTAAATATCATTAATCTGATATCCAAAAAAAGATCTGTATTCTTCAGTAGTTTTTTGCCTAATAGCATAAGAATAAAAATTAGAATAATACTTAAAAACAGGATAGAAATAAAAATTATATTTAATAATTACAAAAATAAAAAAGAAAACAGAAAATATTGGAAAAATATT
>CAZEKY010000010.1:4757-11837 GCA_964512875.1 uncultured Gammaproteobacteria bacterium | reverse complement strand
AAAGATAATAACGATTTGGACTTGAGGCAAAATAATAAGTTAAAGCAGAAAAATATTGTTGATTAAAAATTGTATCAACGTCGCAACTAGTTAAAGTAAGATTTTCGATCTTATATTTTTTGGTATCAATATAGTGTTTTTTAAAATAGGTGGCAGCCCATCTCTCGTTGGTGTGCTTACCAGCAACCTCACCTGGTAAATTTGAAGGATGTTCGGTGAAAATAAAATCACCAAAAACCCCTTGATATTTTTTGGAAAAATAATTGAAAGTTTTTTGGTTATTTTCCTTACCAGCACGTTCTTCTTGAGCCAAAATAACGTGGATGTTTTTTAAGTCAATATTAATTTGGCTGGCTAAACTACCAACAGCCATTTCAATAACCTCAAGCGGCTCTTTATATGATGAAATAATAATTACATGATGAATCTCCCCTCTTTTTAACCAACTAGCTTTAAAATCAGATTGAAACTTTTCTTGCCAATCGATTAACTTAGCATTTTGAATTTTAAAATAACCGACAATGGCATAATAAGCGGATTTAAAAGATTTGTAAAACCAATAAACCAAGAAAGCAATAACAAAATAAGCAACAGCCTTAGGAATTACAAAAGCACCCCAAATAGGAAAAAGAATGGTCATCCAAGCCATAAAGCCCGGAACCATCTCCCATAAACGATAAATTTTAGTTTTTTTATTTAAAGGTTTAATGGTTGATTATACCAAGTGTCACCGCGAGTTGAGTTAGAATAAATAAATGAAGATTGACGAATCAATTAAAAAAACGATAAGGTATAGTAAAAAATACCAAGGTAAGCTGACATTAAGACAGTTGCACAATAGACTAATTGGAAAAACTATTTATCCGCTAAAAGAAGTCAAAGAAAGGCTAAAAATAATTTTACCTCTCCAAAAAGAGATTTTGCAAAAAAATGAAAAAAATAAGTATTACTTTGACAAAAGAAAAAAGGCTAAATATTTTACAGATAAGTTTTTAAAAAATGATAAAAATATTTTATTTGTGGGGATAACAGGGTCAGTTGCAGCTGGATATCCCAAAAAAAATGATGATATTGATCTGATGGTGATCACAAAAATAAATAAATTATGGGTAAGCAGACTAAAAATAAGAATATTAATGTTAATCAATAACATCCCCTATCGAAAATTCGGAGCAAAAGAAAAAAAAGATGATTTTTGTTTTAATTTATGGCTTGATGAAAAATCAATTAAGCTTGATAAAAACAAAGAAAATCAAAAAAATGCAATTGATTTAATAATGCTTGAACCTTTAATTAATAAAAATTATATATATGAAAAATTTCTTTTGGAAAATAGTTGGGTAAATAAATGGGTAGCGACTGGCTATGATAATAAAATTAAAAAAATAAAGGTAAAAATAAATAAAAATAAGACTACTGGAACAGAAATAGGTAGTTTTTTAAATTATTTTTTTTACATAACACAATATTTCTATATGAAAAAAAAGATCAAAAATGAAAAAGTAACTCTTCACGAAGCATTTTTCCATCGTTAAATGCTAAAATTAGCTATGTTTTCCCTATCTAACAAATGGAAATGGACTGGACGAATTTTACTTATCGCAATTAGCTTTATAATTTTATTTTGGTCACTAGTCTTATCAGGTTACCAAAAATTAAAACATGATATTAAGGAAAATAGTCTAAGAAAAATACCAATAGAATACGTAAAAGAGATGGATAACGGTGAGAGAATAAAAATGATATACAAGGTACCATTAAGTAATGTTGATCCAAAAAATCTTAAGTATCCCTTAAAGATATTTCGCGATAATTTGTGGATTTTGCTAGGTAAAACAGCAAAAGAAAAAGCTGAAATTTATTTACTTATCGCAGATAAAAGGATGTTTGAGTTGCAAAAGTTAGTAAAAGAAAATAGTGATGAAAATTTGGTTGTAAAAACAATGACGAATTCGATTTATAATCTAACGGAGGCTAAAAAAAATCTTTATAAAGACAATAATAAAGATATTGAGTTTTTAATACTAGATCAAAAAATTAACTCTTCTGGTATGGCTTATGAAGATATAATAAAATCTTTTAATTACAACAATGATAAAACTAATAAAATTCTTGAAGAGTTGGAAATTTGGAACCAGAAAAATCAAGAATAAGAAAAGAAAAAATAAAAAACATTTTTACAGAAGATGGTGGCTTTTACTGCTGTTAATTGGCTTAATTTTGACTATCGTTTATGTCGTTAGAGAAATTCCTAATCCTCAAAAACTAGGAAGAGATGATTATTCCCAATCTTCACAAATACTAGACAGAAAAGGGAGGCTTCTTTTTGAAATATATTCTGATAAAAAAAGAACAGCTGTTACTTTAAGCGAGATACCAGATCATTTAAAAAATGCGACGTTAGCGATTGAAGATGCTAATTTTTACAAACACCATGGATTTGACATAAAAGGAATTTTAAGAGGACTTTATAGAACTTTAATTAAAAAAAGACTTCAGGGAGGATCAACCATTACGCAGCAGCTGGTAAAAAATGTTCTCTTGACACAAGAAAGAACGTTATCAAGAAAAATAAAAGAGGCAATTTTAACAGTCGCCACAGAACTTCTTTACAATAAAGATCAAATTTTGGAAATGTATTTTAATCAAACACCATATGGAGGTACGGTTTGGGGTGCCCAGGCGGCCGCAAAAGAAATTTTTAATAAAAAAGTAAGCGATTTGAGTTTATCGGAAGCTGCCTTAATCGCAGGGTTACCGGCTTCTCCTACAAAATATAGTCCTTTTAGTCGTCCGGAGCTAGCCAAGGCAAGACAAGAGTTAGTGTTAGATCGAATGTATGAAGTTGGATACATTAGTGAAGAAGAAAAAAATCAAGCTAAAGAAGAAGAATTAAAATACTTTATCGAAAAAAGTGGAATTTTAGCTCCACATTTTGTTTTTTATGTAAAAGAACAACTGGCCGATGAGTATGGATTACAAAAGCTTAACGAAGGAGGCTTAAAAGTTACCACAACTTTAGACTTAGACCTTCAAAATTTATCAGAAACAATAGTTGCTTCTGAAGTGGCTAAACTAAAAAAGTCTAATGTTACTAATGGTGCAGCGCTAATAACAGAAGCATCAACGGGACAAATCTTAGCAATGGTTGGATCAATTGATTATTTTTCAACAGAAATTGATGGAAAATATAATGTAACGACAGCCTTAAGACAACCTGGCTCTTCAATCAAACCTTTAAACTATGCGGTAGGCCTAGAACTTGGAAAGATAACCGCATCGTCAATTATTAATGACAGGCCGACATGTTTTGAACAAATAAATCAAAAAGCATATTGTCCAACTAATTATGGAAATAGTTATTTTGGAATACAAACCGTAAGAAACTCTTTAGCCAGCTCACTAAATATTGGTGCCGTTAAGGTTTTAAAACTAAATGGGATTGAAACCTTTATCGCTTCAGCATCGGCCATGGGAATAACTACTTTTAAAGATCCCTCAAATTATGGATTATCTCTAACACTTGGAGGTGGAGAGGTTTACATGACGGATATGGCTACTGCTTATGGTGTCTTTGCCAATATGGGAATTAAACAAGAGTTGACAGCAATACTTAACATTAAAGACAGAAACGGAAATATCTTAAGAGAATTTAAAGAGTCCCCTGGAGAAAGAGTTCTCTCTAGAGAAACCTCCTTTATTATTCACCACATTCTTTCTGACGATGGAGCAAGAAGTCAGGTTTTTGGTTCAGGATCACTACTAAACATTAAAAAACATCCTGAGGTGGCCGTAAAAACTGGTACGACAAATGACTTAAGAGACAACTGGACTTATGGATACACTACAGATTATGTGGTGGCAAGCTGGGTGGGAAATAATAATAACTCAAAAATGAAAGGAGTGGTTTCTGGAACAAGTGGAGCGGCACCAATATGGAATAAGATTATGACAGAACTCTTAAAAGATAAAACAGTAAAAAAACCAACAAGACCAGTTAACATTGTTGGAATGAATGTTTGTAATCTGAGTGGAGCTCTAGCTGAAGGCCAAGATTGCGACTTTCATTATGAATATTTTAATAATGAATTTTTACCAACAGAAACAAAGATAAGAAGTAATGTCTTGATTAATAAAGATAACGGAGAAATGGTCAACGAAAAAGAAGCTGCTGCAAATACTGAATGGCAAGAACACTTAGTAATTACCGATATTTCTGGTGTGAAAGTATGCTTAGATTGCGTAATAACAGAAGAAGATATCGACAACCCTAATTCTATTTATGTCCGCTAAATGAAGATATTAAAAATAGTAATAAAATTTTTAATATTACTTGGAAAGCCTTTTTTAATATTTATAAAATCTTTTTTCTCCTTAAGTAAAAGAATTTGGAAATTTCTTATTATCTTAGTAATAATAGTTCCATTAATAATAAGCGGATATAATCTGTATCTTTTTGCTAATAAAAAAATACCAGACATTAATTTAATCTATAACCCTCCAAAATTATCAACTAAAATTTATGACAGAAATGGAAGCTTGCTTTTTAGTTTTTACGAAGAAGAGAACAGAACATGGATCAGCCTCGATATGCTTCCAAAGAGATTTGTTGAAGCAACTTTAGCAATTGAAGATAAAAATTTTTACCAACACCACGGTATTTCAATAAAAGGAATTATTAAAGCTGCTTTTTATAACTTTAAAAAAAATGGTGATGAAAAATTAAGAGGAGGGTCAACCATTACTCAGCAGTTGGTCAAAAATATATTTTTAAGTAGTGAAAAATCCTTTGAAAGAAAAATAAAAGAAGCCCTATTAACAATAATGGTTGAAAATAAGTTAACAAAAAATGAAATTTTGGAACGCTATTTTAATCAAGTCCCATACGGCGGTGAAGCTTACGGTGCTCAAGAAGCAGCTCGTAAATATTTTGGTAGGGATATAAAAAACTTAAATGAAGGTGAGCTGACTTTTTTAGCAGGCTTACCAGCAGCACCAAGCTCTTATTCCCCTTTTGGCAATCATCCAGAACTTGGAATTGCTCGTCAGAAAAGAGTTGTTGAGGAAATGATTTCAGCAAAATATCTTTCAAAAGAAGAAGGTGAGTCAATTTTACAAAAAGAACTCCGTTTTGAAAAAAGAAAACAAAAAATTGAAGCTCCACATTTTGTTTTTTATATAAAAAACATACTAGAAGAGAAATATGGCTATATAAATGTTGAAAGATTAGGAATAAATGTTTATACCAGTCTTGATCTTTCTATCCAAAAAAATGCAGAAATGATTGTAAAAGAAGAAGTTGAAAAAGTTAAGAATCTTAAAATTTCTAACGGAGCCTTACTGGTGATTGATGTAAAAAATGGAGATATTTTGGCGATGGTGGGATCAAAAGATTATTATTCAGACGATATTGACGGAAATGTTAATGTAACCACTTCTTTAAGGCAGCCCGGATCTGCAATTAAACCAATAAATTATTTGCTTGCTTTTCAAAAAGGTAAAAAGGCAAATGATTATATTGAAGATAGTCCTGTTACTTATTATTTTCCAGGACAAAAATCTTATACCCCTCAAAACTACACTGGAAAATATTTAGGAAGAGTAACACTTAAAACAGCTCTAGCTTCTTCTCTAAATACTCCTTCGGTCAAGTTACTAGCTGAAAACGGGGTCGAAAACATGATTGATCTGGCTGAAAAAATGGGAATAACAAGTTGGAAAGATCGAAAAAGATATGGCTTGTCTTTAGCCCTTGGTAGTGGAGAGGTTAAGATGGTTGAGCTAGCTCAGGCCTACACAATCTTTGCAAATTTAGGAGAAAAAATTGAGATTAACCCTGTTTATAAAATAAATAATTATTTGGGTGAGAATATTTACTCAAAAGTTAAAGACTCATATGGAGTTATTGATTCCAGTAATGCCCTTCTTATTAATAATATTTTAAGTGAGGACAAAGAAAGGGCTCCTATTTTTGGATTAAATTCAAAATTAAAGATTCCGAACAAAACAGTGGCCGTAAAAACGGGAACAACTAATAATGCTAAAGATAATTGGTGTATTGGCTGGACACCAAGCTTTTTAGTAGCCGCATGGGTCGGAAACAATGATGCTTCTGCAATGAGTGGAGTGGCTTCTGGTGTAAGCGGGGCTACTCCTATATGGAACAGAATGATGACAAAAATATTAGAAAATAAAGGTGATGAGCAGTGGTCTGAAAATTCTGTTTATTTACCCAGCGATAAAATTATTTTTGAAGAGAATACCAGTAAAGTTGGTCAATAAAAGAAGGTAAGTTTGTTTTTACAATACTAAGATCCTTGATATCACTAATCTTAACTAAAAGAAGTAAATCCTCACTTGGTGTGGTAATTTTTGACAAATAAAAAAATGATCCATTTTTTTCTTCAATACTTTCTTTGATTTTTAAACCTTCAGGAAGTAATTGAGTGTACTTGCTAGAGCCAACATAATCAGATTTGTCTATTAGTGCCAATATTGAATCCAAGTTTTGATCTGTAAACAATAACTCTTGATTCTTTTGGTAATCTGGAACTTCTTTTTTGCTATTTTTTAAATAAACCGACCAAGTATCCTTGGTTGGGTCTTTGAGAGAAATCGTTTTATTGATTTTAGGTGTATTAAATTTAAAACTCAGAAAAGAAACTGACAAATCTATATTTTTAACAGATCTGTAAGTTAGTAATAAAAAAGGAAAACCGGTAAAAATAATTAAGAAAATAACAACAAATTTTCTTCTTTTGATAACTTTTTTTCTTTCCTCCTCTTTATCAAAAAGACCGGGCTGTTTTTCGTCTGAATTTCTTTTGATTTTGTCTTCTTTTGGTAGCATTTTTATTTTTTAATTTGTTTTAAAGTTAACAACCCCTTTTTGGCACCTAAAGAGGAAACCACTGAAGCTGAGTTTTTAATCGCCCAAAATAAAGAATCTTTAGCAGAAAGTTTATAGATTAAGGCTGCAATAAAAGTCGAACCAAAAGAATCACCAGCACCAGTTTCATCGATAGGCTTAATATTGATAACTGGTGAAAAATAATGATGACCGTTTTCAACAACAAAGGC
>CAZEKY010000010.1:3128-4657 GCA_964512875.1 uncultured Gammaproteobacteria bacterium | reverse complement strand
GTAATATAGAACCATTTACTTTTAGGAATCTTTTTCCAATTAAAATGTTTTTCTTCAAGCCTAGTTTTACCTCGATTGGTTAAAATAGAACGGCCGCCATCTGGAGCCACTAAAATAACAGAAAAATCAGTATTTTCGCTCTTGTCTTCTACTAAAAATTTAGTGCTTATTTTTTCTTTTTTTAAATCATCAATGATATAGCTACGCAAATTATCTTGACCAACAAGAGAGATACATGTTGATTTTAGCCCAAGTCTGGCAAAGGATACGGCGGAATTCGTAGCACCGCCTCCACTACAAATTAAGCTTTTATCTATCTCGTTTTTTGATGAATGGATTAGTGATATTAAACTATTGTCAACAATAAACTGTTTTGACTTAACGAAAATATCAATGGTGGCGCCGCCGATAGAAATAACATCAAGCATATTTTGAAGTAGAGAAAAGAATTAATTTTGATTTAATAATATTTTTTAAAGCATCAATTGCTGGTGTCAAATTGTCATAGATTTTGTGGCTGTATTCACCCGAATATAGTTTTAACAATGACTGATTCAAACTTATTCTTAGCTCAGTATTAATATTAATTTTAACCACCCCAGACTCAATGGCTTGACTGATTTGCTCAGCTGGAATACCGGAACCACCATGCAAAGTAATAAAAGAATTTTCAGGAATTTTATTGCTTATTTTAGACAGTAAAGCCAAGTCAATAGACTCTGGAAGAGTCGAACTAACGCCGTGAAGATTGCCGATAGAGACTGCTAATAAATCAGCATTGGTTTTTGACATAAAATCATAAGCTTGACTAGGATCGGTATAACTTAACTCAGAAATCTTGGTGTCAACCAAACTAATGTGATTAAATTCAACCTCAAACAGTATCTCTGAATAGCGACTCTTTAGCGAGGAAATGAGTTTTTGAGTTGTTTCCAAATTATCAGAATAGTCCATTTTCGATCCGTCAAAGTGAACCATATCAAAACCTAAATTAACTAATTTTTCTAAACGAATAATATCTTGAAAATGATCAATATTTAAATAAATAGGAAGCCCTTCAATTCTGGCTTTTTTAACTAAAACATAAAGACGTTCCGCGTGAATAAATTTGTCTTCTCCTGGAGAAAGCTGAACAATACAGGGTAAGCCAATTTCTCTAACTGAATCTTCAACGGCCTGATAGACCTCAAAAGAGTCAATATTAAAAGCAGGCAGGGCTTTGCCCGTAGCGCGATATTCAGTAAGCAATTGAATCAAATTTTTCATAACATTTTTTTAATAGCTAAAAGTAAATCGTTGACACCAATTCCAAAATGATCATAAAGCTGCTCGGTATCTTTAGATGAAGTCCCAAAAAGATCATTAACTGCTAAATGCTGATATTGACATGTTATATTTTTGGACAAAATAAGTGAGGCAATTGCTTCACCCAAGCCACCATTTTTTTGATGATCTTCAAGACAAATAACTCTTTTTGTTTTTTTGGCACTTTTTAAAATAGTATTTACATCTAATGGTTTTATGGAAGA
>CAZEKY010000010.1:0-3028 GCA_964512875.1 uncultured Gammaproteobacteria bacterium | reverse complement strand
ATCTTCAAGCATCTGATGAGTAGCTCCAAGATCACCACTCAGCAATCCCGAATGAGACCCGATAATTTTAACATTAGTGTTGTTGTAACAAATGGATTGCTTGATAGTATTCCAGTTAATCGCCGGAGAGAAGCATGAAAAAGAGGTTAAAAAGACAGTTTTCCCACTTCGAGCAAGTCCGGCAGCAACCCCAGCAGCATTAGTTTCAGAAACACCACATTCAATAAAACGATGAGGGTATTTTTGAGCAAAATTATTTAAAAATAAGGATGATTTTAGATCACAATCAACAACAAAAATATTTTTATTAGTTTTGGCTAACTTTACCAAAGTGTCACCAAAGGCTTGACGAATAGAATTGGTCATAATTCCGATTTAGCTTTTAGATAAAGATTATCCGATAAATTTTTAACATCATGATATTGATAATTATTTTCCATAAAAGAAACACCTTTACCGATGGTGGTTTTGGCAATAATGCAGTTTGGGTAATCAGATTTTTTAGCATCCTCTAATGCTTTTATTATTTGATTAATATTGTGACCATCAACAGAGGTTACTGTCCAGCCAAAATGAATGTATTTTAAAGCTAAATCTCCCAAAGGCATTATCTGCGAGACAGTGCCATCAATTTGATACTGATTATAGTCGATAATATTAATTAAATTGCTTAAGTTATATTTTTTAGCAAAAAGAAGAGACTCCCAGATTTGTCCTTCTTGATGCTCTCCATCACTGGTAAGACAAAGAACCTTACTTTTTGGACTACCAAGAGCCATACCACAAGCATATGAAAGGCCTTGACCTAGAGACCCTGAGGAATATTCTACCCCTGGGACTTCACGAGAAACATGACCTTGAAGCGGAGAAGCAAAATTAGCATAAGTATCCAAATTTCTTTTTGGAAAATAGCCAGCGTTGGCCAAAACCACATAAAGAGCTGGTGCGAGATGTCCAGCAGATAAAATAAAATGATCTTTTTGAAAATTAAAAATATTTCCAAAATAAATGGCAGTCATCAAGTCGATGGAAGACAGACAACCACCAATGTGTCCCCCGTTTTTATAGACCATATCCAGTAAGTCATGACGAAAATCTTGGCTTACTTTTTGAAGTGGATGCGGCTTAATAAAAGGGAGCATTAATTTAGTATAAACTAAAATGCAATTTAGTATAATAATCAATACTAATGGACGATTTTTATAATAAATATTATTACGGAATTAAAAAATTCGTGAGTCAGAAAATTGCCGATGAAGACGTGGTTGAAGAATTAACAAATGACATTATGATGTCGGCGATAATGTGTCGCTCAAACTTTAATGGAAAATGTAATGAATTTAGCTGGATTTGTAGTATCGCCAAGCATAAAATTATTGACTATTATCGTAAAAAGAAGTTAAAAACGATCTTGTTTTCAGTTTCTCCAATGTTTGAAGAAATAGCCGACAAAGCGCTTACTCCTGAAAGAGATGTTTTAAAAAATGAATTAAAAAAAGAAATTAAAAAAACAATGGAAGAGTTAAACAAAGGATACAAAGAAATTCTTCGACTAAAGTATATAGAGGGGTTAAAAGTTTCAGAAATTTCAAAAAAATTGGAAGTAACCTCAAAAGCAGTTGAATCAAAATTAATTAGAGCAAAAAGAAAATTTAGGGAGGCATGGGTGTATGATCAAAAAAAGATTTAAAAAAATATCAAAATTAATTTTTCTAATAAGTGTGCGTCAGCTCTGGAAATTACTGTGTAATTTATACAACATAGTTCAGCAGCCTTTCTTGACTTTTAAAAAACTAATTGTCAAAGATAAGGATAAGTCTCAAATATTTTTATTGATTATTGTTTTTCTATTACCAATAATTCTTTATGTTATTGCTCGGCTGATATGGGATTATTATCGCTATGGAGAAATTCTTAACAGTGTTGGTATTTTTTTTATGATAACGATAGTGGTTGAATTTTGCCTATTAACGTATTTGGGATTTTGGATTTTTAAAGTAAGTAAAGTCAAATGATTTTGTAAAAGACGACGACTAAGTAATCATGATCAACAACAGTTTAATTGAATTCAAAAGCAAAGATTATTTAGAGTTTGAAGATTTAACGGATAAGGTTTACGAGATAGTTGAAGAAACTAAAATACAGAATGGAAGCGTTTTAATTTATTCGACTCATACAACCTTGGCTGTGTGTATTAATGAAAAAGAAAACGGAATTGTAAAAGATTTTAAAAAAATAATTAAAAAAATCATCCCCAAGGATGATTATTATTGTCACAATGATCTTTCAATAAGGACTGAAAATTTAGTTTGTGAACCAGGAGCCTCAGACTGCTTAAACGGACACTCACACTGCACTCATCTACTAATGAGAAATTCTGAAACAATACCTATTGTTGATGGAAAAATGATGCTAGGAAATTGGCAAAGAATCTTTGCTATTGAGCTTGATTGCTGTCGAACACGAAAAGTGCTTGTTCAAGTAAGTGGAGAATAAAACTTAGTCTTTTTTCTTTTGATATTTTTCAATTTGCTGTAAAACTTTGTTTAAAATAGATTCTGGAGTGCTTGCTCCGGAGCTAACTCCTACATTCTGACAATTTTTAAACCACTCAGAGTTTAACTCTGTGGCGTTATCGATAATATAACTAGTGGTACCATTTGATTCAGCAACCATTTTAAGACTATTAGAATTGGCGCTGGTTGGAGATCCAACAATAATAATTAAATCGCAGCTTTTAGCAAGTTCAATAACTGATTTTTGTCGATCAGTAGTTGCTTGACAAATATGGGGTAAGATCAACATTTGGGGATATTTTTCTTTTAATAAATCAAAAACTTTTTGTGTTTCAATGGTTGAAAGAGTTGTTTGAGTTAAAAGAACATAATCAGACGGGTTTTCAATCTTAAGATCAAGAGCATCTTGAAGAGTTACTGGAGTAACCATTTTGGGATTTTCTCCAACAACTCCAACTGTTTCATCATGAGTCACACTACTGCAAAGAAAGATTATTTTTTTGTTTTGAGAA
>CAZEKY010000009.1:10462-12610 GCA_964512875.1 uncultured Gammaproteobacteria bacterium | reverse complement strand
CGAGGACTTTGCCAATCCCCTTCAAAAGCCAAAAAGCGGGGAGAGAAATGATTAAAATATCTGAGTAAAAAATTTTGACTAAAAAAGACCAGATGATTATGAAAAAAGGAATAATCAAAAGATGAGGTCTCACTAATAATAAGTTGCTTTTCCTCCTCACTTCGAGGGTAAGAAAAAAGACTAACAACTGACAAGCGATTGCTATCTTTGGAAAAAAGAAGGCCATAGACAACAGGTAGGCTAAATAAAAAAAGTGGAAAGATAAAGTAAAGTAAATACTTTTTTAAGTTGTTTTTAACAAGAAAATTAAAGTTAAGCAGCAATAAAATAATAATTAGAAAAAGACTAATCATTTTGGCTCCCTGATAAGTAAACAAAGAGAGACCAAAGAGAAAAGAGGAAAAGAAAAGGTACTTTTTTGATTGATGATTGATAAATTTAAAAAAGAAAAGAGAAGCTAAGAGCAGCTGAACAGTTAAAATGTTTGTTTCCCAAGCACCACGAGAAAAATGAATTGAATAAGGATTAAAGGCAGTTAGCAAGAGAGCGATAAGAGCAGTCTTGTGAGCCTTTGGGCTAATTTCTTTGATTAAAAAATAAAGAAAGAGAGGTAAGAAAGTTCCCAGTAAAATGGAGGGTAGTCTGACAGCCAAAGTATTTAGACCAAGAAGCTTAACAAAGGGAAGAGTGAGATAAATATAAAGACCAGGCTTGTAATCACCAAAAGATTTAAAAATTAAAGGGAAGGGAATGCCATATTCGTCTTTACCCGTTTCATTCAAAGAGTAAGCATTGTAACCAATAGCGGCCTCATCCCAAAGTAAAGTAGGATATTCCCCTGCTTGGTAAAACCTGATTAAAAAAGATAAAAGTAAAACGATTATTAAAAATAATTTGTTGTTTTTAATCATTAGTTAAGATATCGAAAGCTGGCTGATCATTTAAAAAATTAATCCTTTTTAATAAACGATTACCTTCATTATAGTTGCCCGGAGAGGTAATTAAAAGAGTTTTTGAAGTCAAGTCTTGGCTTTTTTCTTTAAAGTCCCAATCATTGATAAAAACAAACTTATCAAAAGCGTTAACCCAGTACCAATCAGCATGAAAATCCCAATCTTTTTTGGGATCATTTTGATAAGTAGCAGGATCCCATGGCCAATAAAATAAAATAAACTGGTGAGCTTCACCATACTTTTTGCTGATCATTATTTGATCATAGCTAGAATAATTGTCTTTCAAATATTCAACCATTTCTTGGTAACCGTATTGCCAAGAAGAAGAATAGTCTTTTGAATAGTTGTTAAAATAATTATTTAAATAGAAAAACGATTGAAGAAGTAATAGGAAAAGAAAGAAGAAATGAATAAGCTTAGAGTATCGATACTTTTTAAGCAAACGACTAAAAAGAGCATAGCCGCTTACTATAAAAACCAAAGGGAGGGGTAAAACCGTCATGGCTCGAATAATTGGAAAGTCGCCAACAGTAACAACAGCGGGGATTAGGGCAATAAAAAAGGATAAAAGTAAAAAGAGAGATAGTCGTTCTTTTTTAAAAGCCTTAAGAATAAGAGCAGCTAGTCCTAAATAAAAGAAAGGTAAAAAGACAGAATAAAGAACCCCAGTATTGGGGATGTTAAATTGATAATTTTGGGTGCTGTTAAAAAACAAAATTCGAGGATTAAGAAAGCTGAGGTAATTTGAAGTAACAGTAGTGATAAAAAGCAAGGGTCGGTTGTATTTAATTTTTGCAATCAGTGGATGACCAGAATAAAGATTGCGATTACTTTCAATTTGATTAATGGCCGCAGGATTAATAACAAAGACCCAGCGACTGCGAGCTTGAGCTTCTTTGTTGAAAATATTTAATGCTTGGGGAAGCATCAGAACACTTAAGACTAAAATACTAATAATTAAAATCTTTTTATCAGCCATTAAAGATTTTTTAAGTTTAGAAAAGAAGATGACAAAATAAAGTAAAAAGAGCAAAGGCACTACAATTTTAGTATTGTGGTAGGCATAAGTTGATAGAGATAAGAAAAAAAGAGCCAGGGGTAGATGTTTAATTTTTTTAAGAGCTTTAAGAAGTAGCCAAAAGCCAAAGACAAAGAAAAATTGAGCGACAGTGGATTGAAAAAGAGCTCTTGATGG
>CAZEKY010000009.1:0-10362 GCA_964512875.1 uncultured Gammaproteobacteria bacterium | reverse complement strand
GAGGCTATAGGCATTATAAGAATGACTAACCTCGTCCCAATTTAGAGAGGGAGGAAATTGATCCAGCTGATAAAAGCGAAGTAGAAAAGCGAGAAGTAGAATCAGAATAAAAATAAGTTTATGTTTCATCTTTGAATTTTAAAATAATGAAGGTCAAAATCATGACACTAAGAAGAGAAAGCAAATTGGCCATACTACGAAGAGAAGTGTTTTTAAATAAAAGCTGAACAGAATAATTCCCCTCTTTTAAATCAAAGGTAATTAGACCTAAAGATTTGTCGATTTTAAAAGAAGTTAATTGACCATCAAGATAAAGTTGCCAATTAGGAAAGTAGACGAGAGGTAAGGTAACGATGGAGGGGGTTTTTACCTCTATGTCCATTTCAAGACGGTTACTTTTCTTTTGATAGTTTGAAATATTAGCATCACCTTTAACAAGGGGTAAGTCTGGAGCCAGGGAAGAAGGAAAAGAGGTGCCGTAGTTTGGCCAATAATCTTTAAGACCAGCGGCACTTTGATCAAAAAAAGCTTGACCTGAAAGTTTTTGATGATCAGTTAAGTTTGGAAACCAGATATCTTCCTTGAAATAAGAGAAGTTTAGAAGGACCGTTAGAGTGCTTAAAACTACCAACAATAAAGTCTGATACTTTTTATTAACCAAAAGAATGACTGAACCGCCAATAAAAGAGAGAGCGAAGATACTAAGAGATAAAAAGCGCCACGGAAACTGAAAAAAGGCCATAAAGGGTAGAGCTTGCCAAATAAAAGTAGATTTGTTGTGGGTTAAAAAAGCAGTAAAGAGAAAAAGAACAAAAAAGAAAAGCAAAATAATTTTATTAACTTTATTTTTTTTAGTAAAAAGTAACGATAAAGAGGTAAAAGCCAAGATCCAGTGTAAATGACCTAAAGAGAAGGCCATGTCGTCAATTGGCCCCCAAAGAGAAGCTCCAAAACCCCAAAAACGAGAAATAAAAAGTTGATTTAAAGTAGCAAAGTGGATGTGGTACTGAAAATAACCCTGAGTCATAGTATTAACAGTGGTAAGATTTTTCTCAAAAAGAGCTGGTAGGATAAAAAAAGCAGAAAGACCAAAAGACAATAAAGAGAGAAGAGCCAATCTTAATAGCGCCTTAAAAGTTAATCCCCTCTCAATTTTTAAAACAAGTAGGGAATAGATGACCAAAAAGGGAGCAATGGCGACACTTATTAAATTATGACTAAGTAAGAGTAAAGAAAGAGAAAGAACTAAAGCGATTTTATGTTTTTGATTTTTAAGATAAAGAGTAAGATAGTAAAAAATCCAAGGCAACAAATTAAGAGCCAGAGATTCAGCGATAGCTCCTCTGACAAAAGAGTCTGTGGCCTGATAAGGAGCAAAGAGAAAAAGAAGAGCCGAGAGAAAAGCAGCTTTTTGGTTAAAGTAAAGCTTGGCAAAAAAATAAAGACCAAAGACACCAATGAGGTGTGGCAAGATAAAGGTAATTTTTAAACTATTGATTAAAGAAAACCCTAATAAATTAAAAAATTCGGCAACGATATAGGCTAAAGGTGGATAAAAATTAAAAAGAGGATAACCATAACCCAGACCCCCATCTTTAATAAAACGACAAGGAATTTGGCCATCCTTAAGACATTGATCAAATTGATCCAGGCGAAAAAGATGCATATCATCCATCATCGAAAAATATCCAGGACGAAGAAGTCGATAAAAAGTAAAAAAAGAAAGTATAAATAATAAAATTAAGGGCCAAAATCTTTTAATTAGTTTCATTTAGTTAAAGTAATTAAATAAATGACTTCTTGTTCGGTATATTTTTTCTCTGTTTGATAAAGGATGTTCATCTTAAGATTGATCCCTGATTGATTATATTCCTCTAGCTGTAACTTCAGCTTATTAACTTCTCTTAGAGGAAGAACATAAAGAGTGTCTTTTGGTATTTCTTTGAACAAATAGGGCCATTCAATGTTTCCAATATAATATTTATCTTCAGCCTGCATGCCAGTGAAATATTGATTATTATCCCAATGCAAGGCTTCGGCTGGTGACTTGTTAATATCAGAGGGTAAATAATTAGAATAATTTAAAAAGAAAGGAGTGAATGGTTCGTAAGAATTTAAATAATATATTTTTGAATAATTGTACTCAAGCGACTTAACAACGGCTTCTTTCATGCCATAGTGCCAATCTCTAGCTGAAATATTGGAATAATGGTAATAATATTGATGAATAAATCTAGAAAAAGATAATAAATAAATAAATAAAATAACAACAATCAATATCTTTGATTTAGATAATTGATATAGTTTTTTTAATCCTAAAGTAGAAAAGAAAATGAAAAAAGGAAGCATTAAAATTAAACGAGTGGCGTGAGGAAAGGCAGAATCACGGGTTAGAGCAAAAGAAATTGGAGCTAAAAGTAAATTGATTAGAAAGAATAAATATATCTTTCTATTGCTTGATTTTTTATAAAAAACAAATGAAATTCCAAGAATAATTAAAAAGAAATCTGGATAAAGTAAATTGCCAGAACTTTGAATACCTTGACGAAGATTACCGTCTCCTTTTAAAAATAAAAAATCAGTAGAAAAAGAAGACAAGTAATTACTAATAAATTTTTCTGAAATTTGAATAATTTTATTGTGGTAAATTTTGGAAACAAAAAGTGGTTTTAACCCTATTTGTTGACCTGAAACAACAACTGAGTCTTCTTGTCGAAGATAGTCAACACTTTTGCTGATAGTCGGATCACTAAAAATACTAATATAAGAAAAACGATAACCAGATCGACCTTTTAAGGTGTCGGAAAGTATTGGAAGACAAATTAGGACAAGCAAAAAAACAGTTATTATTTTGTTTTTTAGAGAAATTTTATTGATAGTCTTAAAGCAAAGTAAATATAGTGTTAAAAAAATAAAAATTAAATGAAGCTTGGCAGTACTATATGAATATGTAAGTAGAGCAAAAGAGATAAGAGAAAAATAAAGATTTTTGATTTGGTTATATTTAACAAATTTTATCCAAAAATATACCCCCAATAACGTTAAAAAAAGCATATTGGTAACCGCAAAGCCACTTCGGCTGAAAATAAAAAGCCAAGGGGAGATTGAAAAGAGAAAAGCTCCGCTAATCGACCAAAATTCATTTTTGAAGAGTAACTTAATAGTTAAAGCAAAAATAAGAACCGCAAAAACACCATAAATAGCAGAAGGGATTCTGACTGAAGCATCACAATGACCAATAACCCTTTGAACTAGTGCAACACTATAGATAAAAAGTGATGGCTGCCAATCAGCATAAGAATGAAAATGAACGGGAAACTTGTTGCCGAAATAATCTGTCTGAAATTTATTAAAAATAAAAGCTTGATAACTAATATCTGCTTCGTCGGAATACAAAGAGGGAGGAACAGTAGTGTTTTTATAAAGATATATAAAAAGTGAAAAAAACAGCAAAATAAGCAGGAGGATTTTGTAAAATAATGAATTTTTTTTCATTTAAAGATAACCTATTTTATATTAAATTAAGATTAAAATATTGATTAATATTATAGTAAACAAATAGAGTCCACCTTGGAACATATTTCTCGATTTAAAGTTAAGTATTTGTTGATTTAAGTTATCACTAAAAGATTCTTTAATATTGGAGGCTTTAAAAGTCGTTTTAAAGTTAATATTATTAGTATTTCTGTCACCATAGATATAAAGAAGATCATCTGTTGGACTGTCACTACTAATTTTTAAATAAAAAATATTATCTTTTTTTGAGTTGATTGGTGAAAATTTAAAATTAATCCACCCTGGATCCTCAACTGCTCTTCCGGAAATACTGAAAGATTGTAATACTTGATAGTTACTGTCTTGAACTTCGACATAAAGCATATCTGTACTTTTTATGGCTGGATTTTTTAATAAAAGAGAAACTGAGTTAAGATTATTTCTATTAGCAGTAAAAGATTGAATATAAGAGTGATTAATATCTAAGGGTAAAATATTTTCAAAAGAAGTTTGACTAATTCCAGGTTTTTCTTTTAAAAACACTGTTGGTAATACAATTAGTAGAAAAAAAAGAAAAATAATTTCAAAAGGAATGACTAAATAATATTTATTTATTTTTGGCATATTTAATAGAAAACATAATACCCAAAATCAACAAAATGTTGTGAATGTTATTTTGAATAAGAACTGGATCCCATTCGGTTCGCAACTTAATTAAATGAAAAGGTGAGGTAAGATCAATAAAAACAGGGTCTACCGGCATTAAATGTCCCCAGAAAAGAAAGTTATCATTAAAAAGAAAAATATAAAATAATACTAAAAGAAAATATATACTGAAGAATATCTTATTTTTAAGGGTCTCCTTAATAAATAAAATTATTATAAAAGGAAAAAACCACATGATCCATTGTGGATGAAATTTTACGAGTCCAATAAAAATTAAAAAAACTTGCAAAATAGCAATTTCAAATTTATATTTTGATTTTGAAAATAAATAAAAAATTAATATTAAAATATAAATAACAGGAAAAATAGGAACTGATGCAATATTATATTCTAATATTTTTTGTGTCAAACCAGATCCTAAAAATGAAGTGTAGAAACTTTTTTGAGTAATAAATGGACCAATAGTTAAAAACAAAGGAAGCATAGAAAATATACTATATTTAATATTTTTCAAAAGATTTTTTTTATCATAAAAAAAGATAAAAGGAATAAATATTACTGGATAAATCTTGAGGGCAACAGCAATCCCCAGTGAAAGATATGACCAAAAATATTTGTCTTTTTTAATATAATAAAAAGATAGTAATGTTAGTAATGACGGTAAAACATCAAAGTTGCCAAGAATATAAATTAAATAAATTGATAAGGGGTTAAAGAGCCAAAATAATAATAGTTTTTTATTGTTATATATCTTGAGTAAGAGATAGCCAATGAAAAAATCACATAAAAGATAGGGTAGTTTCAAAATCAACATATAAAAAATTATATTTATATGTTGATTTCTCTTTTCGCCCCAATCATTCAACCACTCATAAAAAGAAGTTCCCAATAAGGGCTTACTAACTGCATGCGATAATCCAAAAGAATAGTAAGTTAAGGGAAGATAATTAAAGGTGTCTTTGTATCCTAAATTTTCTTTATTTTTATCAAGATAGTCATAAATGTTAAAAGTTCCTTTTGATAAAAACTGAAAATGATAATGTTGAGACTTGATATCAGGATGGTAAAAAAATGGCATAATCAACAAGCGAAGTAATATGGCCAATAGAATTATTTTTTTATATTTACCCAACACTGTTTAATTTTACATCAAGATATAAGAAATGTAGTGTTTGTGAGATAATAATTTAAATTATGTTAAGCAAAAGATTTAGTTTTTTTGTTTTGTTTTTAATTTTTGTAATTGCTCTTATTCTTCGTGTATACAAACTTGATTCCATTCCTTATGGATTTCACGTAGATGAAGTTAAGGTCGGGTGGAACGCTTATTCAATTCTTAAAAGCGGAAAAGATGATAAGGGTAATTTTATGCCACTATACTATGACTCCTTTGGAGACTTTAGGCCAACAGGTTTAATCTATCTAACAATCCCATCAATAGCTATCCTTGGAAATACTGTTTTCGCAGTGCGATTTCCCTTTGCTTTGATTGGAGCTTTAACAACTATTGCAATATATTTGCTAACAGGGATTATTTTTAATAAAGAAGATTCTAAACTTTCTCTCGTTTCTGCGACAATGATAGCTTTTAATCCTTGGCACATTATCACTAGTAGGGCTACTAGTGAGAGTATTGTTGCTGTTTTTTTAACAATTCTAGGTATCTATTTTTTTTTAAATATTTTTAAAAAAAATAATTTTAGAAATCTATTTTTATCGTCATCTTTTTTGATTTTAGCCTACTACTTTTATCATAATGTAAGAGTTTTAATTCCGATTTTTCTTTTTATTATTATCTTTTTTTACTACTTTATCCTTGAGAGAAAAATAAAAATAAAACAAATATTGGTTTTTTTAATAGTAACATCAGTCGCTGCAGTTATTTTTTTATCACCAGAGTCAAGAGCCAGAGCTTCACAAGTAAGTCTAAAAAGTGATTTTAATGTTCTTTATGAAATCACCAAAATGCCAGCAGAGGCAGGTTCTGGTCATGTTCTTATGGCAAGAACTTTCCATAATAAATACGCCTCTTACTCTAGACGTTTTATGGAAGAATATCGAGAATATTTTAGTAGTTCTTTTCTTTTAGGAGATGTGGGGAAGCCAATTAGATATAGTGTTCCGTATGTAGGATTATTTACATACATTGAAATATTTTTGGTAATCTCGGGGATTTTTTTTGTATCTCAAAAAAAAACATTATTACTTATTTTTTCCTTATTGCTAGCATCTCCAATAGTCGCAGCATTAACAATTGAGGACACGCCAAATATTCAAAGATCAATATTGATGATTCCATTTATGGTTATTATTGCTGCACTTGGATATTTTGAGGTTAGCAAATTGCAACACAAATGGGAAAAAATGTCTTATTTAATAACAATTTTGTATTTCTTAAATTTTGTTTATTTTGCACACATGTATTTGGTTCATCAAAAAATGAGTATTGCTGCTTATTACAGAAATGGCGGAAATATTGAGCTAATAAATAAATTAAATTTAATTGGCAATAATTACGATAAAATTGTGATCAGTAATAGCCCGGATAGTCTTTATCCGTGGTATGGTTTTTTAAATAAACTGGAAGTGAGTGATTTTAGTGAATTAGATAAAAACATTAAAATTTATAAAAATATCGTTTTTTCTTCTGACAAGTGTCCGTTAAGTGAATATTTTATAAGAGGTGAAAAAATTGACTCAATTCTCTTTGTTGATGCTGAAGGTTGTGAGATAAATCAAAAACTAAAATTAAAACATAAAGTCAAACTGATAGATACAATATTTCGTCCTGATAGTTCACCACCCTATTATCTTAGAATAATCGAATCAGGGAAAAAGTAATTTTCTTGTTTTTTGACCAGACCAAATAACAAAATTGATCAAATAATGCCTAATTAACCCGTGATAAAGCTTACTTCCCGGGATTAAACGTCGCCACTGATTATTTGAATCAAACAACCTTGAACCACTCGCACCATGATGATGAACAACCTTGCATTGTGGATAGAAAAATACTTCTTTTCCCACTTTGTTTACTTTTCGGCACAAATCCATATCTTCAAAATAAAAGAAATATTTTTCGTTCCAAGATCCGATTGATTGAAAAAAAGTTTTATTAGTTAAAAGACAACCTCCTGAAATTGACCATACCTTTTGTGGTTTATCATCATTGGGTAAGTATTTAGAATAAGAATTTTTTTTATTTAAATAAAATTCTTTAAAAGCATTGATAAGGTTTTGTTTTGGAAAAACAGAGGCTTGAGGAGTTAGGTCTATGTTTAATAGTTTCGGCCCGATCACTCCAATATTTTTGTTGTCTAAATAGTATGAGTACATTTTTCCTAATGACTTATCAATCAGTTTCATGTCAGAATTTAAAAACAAAACATAATCTTTGGTGACATGTTTTAATCCAATATTGTTGGCTTTAGAAAAACCTAAATTACCACTGTTTTTTACCACAGTTACGTTTTTATACTTCGAGAGTAGCTCAACTGTATTATCTGTAGACCCATTATCAACAACTACAATTTCTAAGTCCTTGAAATATTTATTAATTGACTCAACACATTCTTTAGTAATCAGGGCAGTATTCCAGGTAACAATGATAATTGACAAGTTCATGATAATTTTTTTTTGAATTTTAAATAATAAATGGTGATACTAATTATAGTCAAGAAAAATGAAGCAAAATAAAATATTTTAATGGCAACATCGACTGATTTTGGCCAATATTTTAATAGAAGAAGATGATTACCGCCGGGAACTTTTATCCCACATAAAGCACCATTAATCTCATAAACTGTTACCTCTTTATCATCGACATAAGCATGCCAGCCAGGATGGTAAGTATTGGCAATAACGACAAAAGATTCTTCTTCACTCGATAACTGAAGTTCAATACTATTATTTTTAATATAATTTAATGAAAGTTCTCCTTTTGTCCATGTTTCTTTTAACTTCTCACTTGTTAAGACAAGTGTTGTTTTTAAAGGATTAAATTTTTCATCATCAATTATGGTTGTTAACTCTTTTTTGTTTGCGACTGTTAGCAAATTTTGAATAAAGTAAGCTCGTGGTAAATAATTTTTATTTTTGTATATAACTGTTGACTTGTCAACATAAACTCGATCAAGATTATACATTTTTACATATGGAGATGGAGGAATTTTTTCATTTTCAACCGATAACAGATACTTAACATTAAGTGAACTTAAAAAATTAATATCTGGATTAAAAAGTTCACTATACCTATTTATGTGATCTTGATAGCTATTTTGATTTACCCTGTTAAAAAAACGTGAATAGTTTTCTAATGCCAAAGGATCGTATCCCTCAACAGAAGACAAGCGATATTCGGTCCAGGTGTTTGGGGTCATAATTTCTCGATTAAGTCTTCCTATCCTGAAAATATCTTTATCATTTTGTAAATAATCTATGGCAGGTGTGTTGGGAAAGATTAATGCTGAATCGACAAAGGTGTTGTATTTAAGAAAATAACGACTCAGATCAAAAAATGAAAAAAAGATTAACAAAACAACAGTAATCCGAATGGGTATTTTAAAAAGAATAATGACAAATAACAAAAATAAACCAATTAATGGAATTGCCGAATTTCTAATACTAACGATTAGGTTTGTAATTGGAATATTGGTTATCTTAAGAAAAACTAGTGCGGCCAAGTTGACGAATACTAATAATAAAGTAAATAATAATACTTTTTTCCGATACTTTAAATTTTTCAAAAAATAGTCAAAACCATGGGTAAATAAAACAGAAGCGCTTAAAGAGGTAATAAAAAATATTCTGCTTGCAGAAGAATAGGTTAATAAGGGAATTGATTGGCTGTAAATAAATTTATTTACAATATGATCTAGTGCAAGAAAAATACTAAATATAAAAGTTAATAACCAAAAACTGTATTTTTTACGTTTTTTTCTAAAAAATAAAGGTAAAATTATGGGTAGCGTTATTACCCCCAAAAAACAAGCATTTTCATGATAAGAAGTTTTTCCCCAGTAATTATAGGTGGTTGGATTTCCATAAAAATCAGGGTTGTAGAGGCGAATTAATTCATAAAAAGGCGTCAGGCCGTAATTAAATGTTTTTGAATAAGCCTCTGAAGACCTGACTGATAGTGCTTGCTGTTTATACGCTGGAAAAAGTTCTATTGAGGCCAATGCAATACTGATAACAAGATAAATACCAATAATAAAAAATGATGCATATTTTCTTTTTTTAACAAGAATAGTATTGGCTAATAAGTATAAAGAAATGATTACAGTACTAAAAAAAGTCAACTGAGCGTTACCGGCCAAATATAAAGAGGTCAGTGAAAAAGTAAAGAATACCAAATTGAGTACTTTCTTATTAATCAAATATCTATCAAGAAAAAACAAAGCCCACGGGATTAGTGCAGCCGCCCAAGTACCAGTACCAAACTCTGTCCAGGTGGTCATTAAGCCTGAAAATCCATAAATTAATGAAGAAATTATTCTTGATGAAGTGTTGTTACTATACTTTTTTAAAAAGAAAAAAACACCAGTAGCAGCAATAAGTGTTTGAAAAAAAATAAAAAAACTCCAACCAATATTTTTTGGTAAAAATAATAAAATATTTCCAGGAAAAAAAACACCACTGTGGTAATTTTCCAGAATTGGCGTACCAGAATAAGAATATTGATTCCATAAAGGAAGTTCTTTTTGTTTAAAAATATCTATAATTAAATTTTTCCAAGGATAAAATTGAGAGAAAACATCAGAAATAACTGGGTTTTTTATTGGTACTCCCGTTATTGTCCCCCACTTGTAATCCAACCAGGGATAATAGGCGCCAACTAGCAAGTCTGAAGGTAATGGTATTTTTTTTTGAAAGAAAAACTGTCTATAGCTAAAAATGATTAAAAATAATAATAAAAGAAATGAAAAGAAGTTTTTATTTAATTTCATTTAAAAAGATCAAGAATCTGAGCATCTTTTAATTTAGGGAAAACTACAACGGTAGAATGCTTTTTAATTTGTTTTTTAGCTGCTCTAATAATTTTAATGTAATTAGGTCCAGACAATACTCTCCCAATTAGGGCAAGCTTGTTGGTAAATAAAAGATTTGGATCTTCAATGTTTCTCCAAACAGTTAAAAGTCGATTCCTTTCTTTGACATAATTTAGAGTACTTTTTGGAAATTTTGACATGGTGGACTCAT
>CAZEKY010000008.1:0-16228 GCA_964512875.1 uncultured Gammaproteobacteria bacterium | reverse complement strand
CTTCTCTTTATGCTAAAAAAGGTGATGCATCCAATACTATTGCTTATCTTAACAAGACCGTTAGTCTTGAACCAACCAAAGCCCAAAACTTTTATGATTTAGCCAAGATTCAGCAACAGGCCGGACTTATCTCTCAAGCTCTAAACACTTATAACCAGCTCCTCCCTCTTATCTCTGACCCCAATCAAAAAACTCAAGTCGAAATCGAAAAAGACGCCTTGGAGAAATTAGCCGCTCAAAATCCCAACCAAAATAATCTTCCGGATTATTCCGCTTCACTACCCGACCCAGTTTATACTGAGGCCTCAGAAATTGACTCTCCCACTATTCAAGCATCAACCGGGCCCAACTTAATCATTGCTGCTCCCTCTCAAGATGAAGCCATCAAAGTTAGCAGCCAAACTGAGTCTAATTCTCTTTCAGGAAATGCTCTTTTACCTGCCTCTCAAAAAGATCTTACTATTAACAATGAGCATGTAAATTCTACTTCCCAAGTCTATGTTACTATCACAAAAGGTGGCAAAAATGAGAACTTCCAGGTTCTCTCAAAGGGAGATAAAACTTTCACTGTTGGACTTGAAGCTCCTATTCAAGAAGATATTGAATTTAAATGGTGGATCATCAACTAAGATAAAATAGTGATCATCAAAAAAGCTCCCTTTTGGGGAGCTTTTAATTTAGTCAATAAATTTTTCTTTATTCAGTAGACAGGTCAACTGGGATATCCATTTTCTCCTCACTCCCAATTTCACTTTGTGGTGCACTTAATCCTGGTTGTGGAGTTTGTGCTACTGTTGGCACTGGCTCTTCTTTGACTTCACTCTTTTCCTCCATACTCACCTGTTGTTGTTTTGAAAGAGCATCAAGTTCTGCCTTCCAGCTTTCAAAGTCTTTTTCAGCCGCCTCATAATCATCTGAATCAGCTGGAACTAATTTTAAAGCTTGCTCTAAATAACTAACTGCTTGAGCCAGCTTGTTTTGTTGTTTAGCGGCATAAGCCCAGTTGTACCAAGCATTAGCGTAATCAGCTTTTGCTGTTACTGCATATTCAAACTGTCTCTCGGCTCCAGCAAAATCATTGGCTGCGTAAAGGAATCCGCCCAGATCAAGATGATAAGTTGGATTAACCGAATCAAGAGCAATTGCTTGATTGTAAGCCTGTAAACTCCAATCAGCGGCTCCTTCAACTAGTCCTACTAGCGACTTGTAGATACCGGCCAAGTTGTACCAATACTGTGGATTATTCTGTTCAAGTGCAATGGCCTGTTTGGCCTCTCTAACGGCTTGCTGGATTAAAGCTGAAGCTTTTTGCTTATCTTCTTCTCCAACGTTTTCTTGACTTAATAGTGTTTGAGCTAATGACATATTAACTTGCGAATAAGTTCCACGATAGCTAGCCATGTAAGGATTAAGACCAATTGCCTTTATTTGCAATTCATAGGTTTTTGTTCCATCATTTTTTGATGCAGCTACCAATGACTGTCTCATAAAGAAATCACCTAAAAATATTCTTCCAGTAAAATAACTACCGTAAGCCACTCCTACAAAAACCATTATTGCCAAAATCCAAGGCATGACATTGGTTCTTTTTTCACCCACTATTAAAAGCAATTTACTTTCACTACTTCCAAAAATCTTGTCAGATAAAAGCCAAGTAAGTAAAAAGATTGTCATTAAATTGACTGGTAAAAAGAGGGCCATGACTAAAAACAACACTATTTTCCAAAAATCAGCTGTCTTTTTTAATTTAGACACCATCGCTATTAAGTAAGAAAGCAACAACAAAGCCACGATTCCCAGTTCAGTCCAAATCTGTAAAATTCCCATTGACGAACTTGAAAAGGTCCCCGCCCAATATTTTGTTAAGTTAAAACTAACTGGCCTCCAAGCGTTAAAAGCTTTCAAGAAATTACCAATTCCAACACCAAAAATAGGCTGATTTTTAAAAGTTTCAGCTGCTATTATCCAAGCACTCTTGTAATCTAAAAAATTCCAACCATTCTTAAAAATTCGATAAAGATCTAAAAGCAAAACTAAAGCCAAAAAGGCAGTTAAAATAGCCTCAAGCAAATAGGCTTTTACCTCAACTTTCTCCCTAATCTTCTCCATCAATTTTTTAACCCAAGTAAAAAGCAAAAAGAAAAGTAAAGTAACCTCACCAAGAAGTGAACCAACGAAAGACCAATCAGCTGTAATTGATAACAATGGATTAGTTTTTGGGATTAAGAGTGGTAACTTGCTAGCTGGTAGCAAAAAGATGATTAAAGAAGTTATAGCTGTAATCACTCCAGCAGCTGATAAGAATAAAAACTGTTTTTCTCTTTCTTCTTTATCACTTACTTGCATCCAAACAAAAAATAAAATAAAAAAGGACAACCAGCTTCCCATTCCCATAGGAGACATTAATGACATCATTCTGCTGCCAAGATCTAATCTATACAAACTAATCAAACTCCAAGCTATAAAAAGGGAAAAAAGCCAAAAAAGCTTATTTGTTTTAACTATTTTTTCTTTATCAGTAATTAGTTTAATTGCCCACAAAAGCAAGGCAATAAAAGACATCACTACTAAAATTATGTTTTTACCAAAACCAAAAGCATCAATTACCACCGGGATAAAAACGATTGGGAAGATAAAAAATATTGATCTTAAATAGTATTTAATTACTTTGTTCATAGAATCAGCATAACAAAAGCACTTTTTATTGACAATAACTTAAAGGGTTCTTTTCCCGCATATTTCTCGCTTTCGATATCTTTTTACTTCAAAATACTTAGAGGATCAAGATAACCACCAGGACCTCTAATTTCAAAATGCAAATGAGTTCCTGTTGATCGTCCCGTGTTTCCCATTACCCCCAATTTTTGACCTTGACTCACTACTTGTCCTGCTGTTACCACGATTGAATTATTTAACATATGAGCATAAAGAGTCGAATAACCATTTCCATGATTAACAACCACGTAATTACCATAACCACCCGCATTCCAACCAGAACTGGTTACCGTTCCTCCTTGAGACGCCACAATCACCGGGTTGCTAGCATTAGCAATATCTACCGCTCGGTGATACCAATAGAACCTCTGACTGATTCTTCCTGATGTCGGCCACATAAAATTACCCTCACCCACCACTCCAGGAATTGGTGCCACTGTTCTGGCCGTATATCTAGAGCTATCAATAATTATCTCTTTTGGCTTAATTCCATCTGGAACTATTAGTTCCTGTCCAGCACTTAAAGCAAAAGTTTCATCATTACTAAAAGTATTAAAAGGATAATCAATAATGCTTTGAGCATCTACTTGTGAAGCCTTAGCAATACTATAAATAGTTTCACCTCTTTTTACCTTATACCTAATACCAGTTACCGGTAATATCTTTAAAATTTGACCAATTTTAATAGCATCAACTGACTTTAAGCTGTTCTCCCACATGATGGTGTCAATTGTTACTCCAAATTTTTGAGCAATTGACGAGACCGTATCTCCCTCAACGACTCGATATTCTGTCGTCTCTCCTTTTGGTAATTCTGAAACTAAAGTATCAGCCCCACCACCATCAGCTGCCATTATCAAATAGGTACTACCCTCACCCCGGTTACTTCTACTGTTTATTAAGTTTTCTAGTTGTCCTGAAAAAAATATTGCCAAAAACGACAAAAGAGCCATACTAGCTCCAATAAAACTTTGGGAAAAACGACCTCGTTGTCGATACATCAACTTTGAAATTACGATTTTCAATGATTCAGCCCAGCCTAAAAAGATCTTGCCAAATCCATTCAAAAAAACTCCCTGTGCTTTTAGGAACTCTTTTATCAATTCAAGCTCATCTCTAATATTTTCTTTCAAATCAAACATGACCTTTATATTATATCAATTATTAAAAAACTTGGATTAAAAGTACCCCTTATTTCTTACCAATTTTGTCTAAAAATTCCTTATTACTTTTAGTTTTGGCCATTTGTCCCAAAATCATTTCAGTCGTGTCATTGCCTTCACCCAAAGCATCAAACATTCTTCTCATTGAAATTATCTTTGTCAAAACACTTTCATCTAAAAGTAGGTTTTCCATTCTGGTTCCAGATTTTAAGATATCAAAGGCAGGAAAAATTCTTCTTTCTGCCAATCTTCTTTCCAATCTTAATTCCATATTTCCAGTTCCTTTAAATTCTTCAAAGATCAAATCATCCATTTTAGATCCAGTATCAACTAAAGCAGTACCAATAATGGTTAAAGAACCACCATTTTCAATTTTTCTGGCTGCTCCAAAAAATCTTTTTGAAGGATAGAGTGCGGCTGGATCAAAACCTCCAGATAAAGTTCTTCCCGAAGTTGGGATGGCTAAATTGTAAGCTCTAGCTAGTCTGGTAATTGAGTCAAAAACCATAAAGACATCCTTGCCCATTTCCACTAATCTTTTTGCTCTTTCCATGGCAATTTCTGCTGATCTAGTTTGTTCTTCTGGTTTTTGATCAAAAGAAGAGGCAATTACCTCTCCTTTAATAAAACGTTGCATGTCAGTTACCTCTTCAGGTCTTTCACCTACTAACACTGCCATCAAGTGCACTTCAGGATAGTTAATTGCAATTCCGGCAGCAATTTCTTTAAGCAAAGTTGTCTTCCCCGCTTTTGGCGGCGAGACAATCATCCCTCTTTGACCAAAACCAACTGGAGAGAAAAGATCAATTATTCTAGTTGAGTAAATATCAGCCGAAGTTTCTAGCTTAACTTGTTTTTGAGGATAAATTGGCACTAAGTCTTTAAAATCAGCTCTGTTTTGAGCTTGTGATAAATCTAGTCCATTAACCTTGTCAATTCTAGTCATTGCCCAATATTTCTCATTTTCTCGTGGTGCTTTTGCTTGACCTAAAATTAAATCTCCCGCTCTTAAGCTATACCTTCTTATCTGCATTGAACCGATAAAAGCATCTTTAACAGTTGGAATAAATTTAGGTCTAACAAAGCCTTGGTTGTCTGGCATTATTTCCAAAGTTCCCAAAATGCTTTCACTTTGAACAGTTGCCATAGGTGCCGAAGCATATCTTGGCTGATTTCTATTTTGATTTTGATATTGAGTGTTATTAACTGTTGAATTACTTTTTACAAAGCTAACCGTGTTATTATCTTTTTTCTTTTCTTCTACCGTGGTTATCTTTATTTCTTCTTTTTTTACAGCTTCTACTTCTCTTTTTTCTTCAACTTTAACTTCCGGCATTTTTATTACCGGGTTAACATTTGTATTTTGCTCGACTGTTTTTTCTATCAAAACAGCATCATTGCTTTTTTTTCTAGGCATTTTTTGAAAAATTTATAATCAATAAACGACTTGCTTTAAGTAAATTAGCTACAAGCCAACATTAAAAGGGAAAAATCTTTATTACTCATTTATTATATCACCTCTTTCTCTTTTTTTGTCAATTCCTAAAAACACTATCTGTTTTATCTGTATTACTATTTTTTTATATTCTATTTAATTTGCTTACAAATAAATCGTCCCTGTCCAAGTTGAAATATTTATAAGCAAGTTAAATAAAATATTCTTTATCCTTTATTTCCTCAAAATTAAAATTGGGTAGGTGGTGAAATAAATGACAAGAAAGAAAGCATTCGCTCTCCACTCATTTTACTTCACCACCTCCTAACAAGATTTTATTTCAAATACTCAAGTTGAGTACTTGAAAATGAAACAGTCACCGTGGACTGTTGCAACTCTTTCATTAAGGCCCTACAGACCTTAATGAAAACTTCTCTCCAAAGAGACATGTAAGTCTCTTCTGGGAGATTAGAGTATGACGGGTTGCAATCCGCCTCAATGCGGATTGAATCCTCTCCACCGATTGGGCATCCCCAATCAGTTTTGTATTCCACCTTAACCGGTGAAATACATGCGCCAACATAAATGTTGGTTTCAGTAAACACCTCATCAGCAATCTGCTGATAAAGTGAACCAAACTCAGCCAGAGACATGGTAGAAAGATTGTTTTGGTGATGATAACCGGCGTTGATGCCGATTATCGCCATCGCTTTTATTGTTTTCATGATTTATACCTCCTTAAAGGCTTTTCCGTCATGACACGGGTTACAGACTGAGGTTATCCTCAAATAAATCTGTAGCTAAATTTTTAGGTGTTTTACCACCTCTCTATATTGAATTCAGAGAAAATAAAGGATAAATTATTAAGGTACCAATTTGTCCTTTATTTCCTCGAAATTAAAAAACAGAGAAGGTGTGGTGGTAAAAATACAAGAGTGAACAGCTTACGCTATTCAAACCACCACACCCTGATCTTAGCTTTCGAATATTTTTAATATTTCAAAAGCTTCTTCCTTGTTTAGATTCTTGAGTCCATCAATAGTTTTCAGCTCTTCAACATAATGTTTAAAATATTGGCTATACTTAGGCCAGCTACCTTGGCTACCCTCTACCTCTATCTTACGCACTTGTGTGAGTAAAAAAACACATTCCCCATCAAGAAAATAAGTTTTCATAGTGGAACCACCGGATTCTACGTACAGGATCTTTTTGTCTTGTAAAATAGAGTCAATTGCTATTTTTTCTGCAGCTACTAGCTGAGAGAAAATTTTCTCAGCTTCATCTTTCTCTTTTTTTATTTGATACGCCTTGCCGTACCTAGACATCATTTCTTGAACAAACATATCCTTATTCATGGTTGCACCTCCTTAAAGGCTTTTCCGTCATGACACGGGTTACAGACTGAGGTTATCCTCAAATAAATCTGTAGCTAAATTTTTAGGTGTTTTACCACCTCTCTATATTGAATTCAGAGAAAATAAAGGATAAATTGTAAAAGTACTACAGTTACTTTCAAGTTGTGCTACTACTCTCTTTCAGCAAAGGTCAACCCCAATTTATATTGGAGCTCACCTTTACTCGCTTTAACAGCTTTCACAGATTAATAATGGTGGACAGGTTCATCTGCAGGACAGGAAAAGCGATGTAAAGATCTTGTTTTTTTTCTTATATCTCATATCTCTTCATCAAGCTCAAAGCATTCCAGTCTGAAAGTCAGACTAATTCAAGCTGATTCGTAAATACATCTATAAGCTTTTGTAACGATATTCGCCATCATCAACGGTTTGTTGTTTAGGAAAATATCGAAGAAATACAAATACTATTAATGTATCAATAGATTTATTTTGTATCTCAGTGCTGATCTTTAATCATATTAAGCAGGAGACCTTTTCCACTTATCTCAAAGGCTTCACTTTTTGTGACCGTTCAAATGTGCTTTTTTTATCTCTGACTTTGGACAGGTCATTCAATATTGCCTTGGGTGGACAGATACCCTGACTCATTTATTTAAAGAGCAGTAGTACAACTTGAATGTAAAAGTTCTTTAACAATCAGTTTTATTTGATTGTTAATATGAGTATATCATATTGTTATAGGTCTGTCAAGAGTTTGTTACAACTCTTCTCTAGCCTTAACAATATTTTAATGTGCTCAATTCAATTGTTATTATAAAGCATCCTATAACATATGTCAAGCACTTGTGACAATCTATTACAATTTATAAATCTAAGATAAAATCAAAGCAAATTTCATTTGTCACATATATTTGACATCTATTTCTATTAAGTTATAGTTAAATTATGAACAATCAAACTCTCATCAATGCAGGATTCTCCATTGAACAATCAGATATTTATCTTTCTCTTTTAGATCATGGCCCTCAAACTGCAATCTCGCTTGCCAAAACCACCAAAGTAAAACGTACCTATGTTTATAAAATTTGCCAAGAACTAGCCAATCAAAATTATATTACTATCGAGCAAAAAGGTCGTACTACTTTTTTTACACCCCTCTCCCCTAATATTATTATTAATAAGTTATCCGAAAAAAAAAATCAAATTGAATCTGCTGAAATTAGTGTCAACAACCTTCTCCCCTCCCTTCTTAGCAAATTCCGCCTTATTGATCAAAAACCGGTTATCTCCTATTATGAAGGTGTTGAGGGTGTCAAAAAAGTTTATCTGGACACCCTTAGTGAGAACAAACCCATTTTGGCTTTAGTTGAAACCACCAAAATTAATCCCCAAGTCTATCAGTGGCTTACCGATGTTTATGCTCCAAAGCGTGTTGGCCAACAAATTTCTGTTAAGGCCATCGTCACCACTGGCAATAAAACTAAAAAATATATCAAACTTGACAAGTCCGAACTTCGAGAAACTAAAACTATTTCTAGTCATGACTTTCCTTTTGAACATGAAATCAATATTTATGGAAACAAGGTTGCCATTATTAATCACAATATAAATGGGCCACTTTTAGGAATTATCATCGATAACCTTCAAATAACTACTACTTTCCGCTCCTGGTTTAATCTCACTTGGCAAAAAATAGATTAATGATCTCCCAGGGTTGATGATAAATACATTCGACCCTTAGCGTCTTTAAACACTGTCACAGGAGATGGTCCCCCTTGTTTATTTTCCAACCTCACTTCTTCATTATTCACTCCATAAATCACCACTTGGCCAATTGTCATTCCTAAAGACTTAACCATTTGATTGTAATCAACCCCCTCATCATAAAGCCCTATTGTTTTAAACAAACTCAACGTATTACTTAAATTATTTGCTTTAAACTCAGGGTCTTTTTCAAAAACATAATAGTTATTAGTTATTTCGCCATCTTTCTCAACCACATCAGCGATAGCTTCTTTTACCAGTTTCAACCCTACCAGTTTGCTATATGCATCTATTTGCTCTTTGTTTGGCGCCATTCGATTAAACTGATGATCATCATCCACCCCATCAAAAATATGATTGACCATTGTCTCCTTCACTCCAAGATCTTTCAAATTATTTTTAAATTCATCTACCCTTTCCTTATACTCACCCACACTTGTGTCAGCAAAATCTATCATCAGTCTTCCCTTTTTCGATAATACCCCAGAAACATTGTCAAAAAATCTCAACATATCTTGAGGAGTCCGATTGTGTAATGCTGTTCTTTCTAAGCAATAAGCAAAATCAAAACTATCAATACCCAAATCTAAACTTAAATCAGACCAGCTTTCTGGAATAATTTTTAGTTTAGGCTCTTTAGATTTAATTTTTGCTATATGGTTCGACTGTACTTCCAGTGCTGTTATCTTGTAGCCTTCTTGAAACAAGGCCACTGAATGTCTTCCAGTTCCCGCTCCAATATCCAAAATGTTTACCGCTTTTACTTCACAATCATTTTTATTGCTAAACTCAGCGACCTCACTCTTAATCAAATTAACTTCTTTTTTGGTAAATTCTTCAGAGTTATATTTTTCAAAATCAACATCAGAATACAAAGTTTCAAGTGCAACAAAACGCTTTTTAAGTTCTTTTCCCTCAAACCTATCATAAACTTTTTTAAGATCGTCTGATTTATTTATATTTGAAGCTAAAAAATCAATTCCCTTCACCACTCCAAACTGATTCATAAAACACACCATGAATTTCGTTTTTTCATCGAAATTCAATCTTTTATCAACTATGATTAAATCAGCAAAACTTGTCTCATTATTTGCTGAAAAATAATTAATATATTTATCAATATCAGTCGTCTTTCCTTCATGTAGCAAATTAATAGTAATCTCCTTAATATTTGGATAAATCTTTTCCTTAAAACTATTCTGCCCTTCTTCTCTTGTTCTACTTGCAAACCAAACTTCATAAGCTAAATAATTTGCTAGTAAATTTTTTTTATCAAAACCAGGATCTTTTGATAAATTAAGTAAAAGTTCATTCTCGTTTTTGGTATTTTTATTTTTATTAGACACCAACTGCAAAAGAGCGAGTCTAAAACCCATTGATTTTTTATCCCAATAATTCGCCTCCATTTCTTCAGTTTGATTTTGTTTAAATTCAAAGCCCCTACTTTTATCAAAAGCCTCTTTCCATCCAGACAGTACTGATCCTACACTTTCCCTTGCTTCATCATCTAAACTACCACTTTTAATAAAATTAAACATCAAGCTATAAGGGTCATCTTTCACCTTTGTTTCAGTTTTAGTTTTTATTCCAATACGTTCCAGTAAATTATCTCTTGCTTCTTGGCCAAAGTCAGCATAAACCATTGTCAACATCGGTTCAACGATTGATCTTTTTTTTAAATCTGGATCTTTTGCTTTTCTCACTAAATCATCACCAAAGCGATCATATAATCCCAAAAAGTTTTTTCCTCTTTCTTTATTTTGAAAATCTAAACTAACTAAACTTGGCACATATTCAATCGCCCTTCTTTTTATAAATTCATTATCATTTTCCAGCAAAGAATAAAATTTTTCTATTACTTTTGAATCTATTTCTACTTTTTTAGACGCTAACGAAAAAATTAAAAAACCTAACCCTTCTGATATTCTTGTCGCCTGAAGTTGAGTTTCATTTTTTTTATTTTCCAACAAAGTATTAATATCCCCCTCATACCTGTTCACCATTACTTCAACTTTTTCAGAATTCATTTTTGTCACCCCATCCAACTTTCCCAAAGCTGCAGACCACAAAAATTCACTATACTCAGAAATTGGCATTTCTTTAATTTTTTTTGCAGCAAACTGATCTGCAATGTTTCTTTCAGAATCAAAAGCGTTATCAACACCCATAACTAATTTTACCTTAGTTTTTCAATTCTCAGAAATTTATAATTTCCACTAATTCACGCCTCGCTTTCTTGTGTTTTATTTAAAAATTTTTACCGATAAAATAGACAGTATTTATTTTTTTATTCTTTACCAACACAAAAGTAATTAAGAAATTTTACTATTTACTCCATTTCAAGCAATTATGCATAAATATCTCTAGTAATGCTTCAATTCGAGCAATTATATAAATTCAATAAAAATATCAATTGAAGGGTGACAGAATGACTTTTTTAATAAGTTCTAAGGTAAGGGTTATTTGCTGAGCTGTTAGGCTTTTCAATTAAATAATATCGAAAAAGTCCAAATATCTGAATCAAAACCCATCCTAAAAATACCCAAACCCATATACTTATTTTTTTAGGAGAATTTTTTATAGTTTCATTATCAGTGTCAAGAAGCTTGTTTTCTTCAGGGTGCTTAGACATATACATTTTGTAAAAAATTGCTGCCAAAATACTTAAAGTTCCATAAAAAATAGCCACAGCTCCAAGAATTCTAAAATAAACCTCACCTAAAATTACTATTGAGTTTTCTATATAAATTGCTCCATGTAACATCAAAAAGATTATTAAAATTAGCGGGTAGTTAGCATAAACAATAGTGTCTAAATTTTTATCTTTATTTAACATTTTAGAAAAAATATCTAAGTTTAAAGAAGCAAAAGCTGTTAAAAAATATGATTGGTACAAATTTATCACCATTGGAGTTGCCAATATCTTCCAAATTGCAAAAATTGAAGTAAAAAAACTTAAAACAATTAAGCCAAATATTGTATTAATAAAAAAAGTCAGTTTTTCAAAGGCTTCTTGTTTCGAATCGTCCCAAATGAAAGACAAACTTATTAAAGAATGAAGCACAATCATTGCCAACATAGAAAAAATACGACCGGTTATCTCGTTAAATATTCCAGTCAAAACAGTAATTGCCGCTACAAAAGCTGAAACAGCCAAACTGATAATCAAAGTATAAAGAAAAAATTTTTTAAACGCTTTTAGGTTAAACATTTTTTATAAATTAAGATAACAATTTTATTGTAACATCTTAAAAAAAAGAGCTCGCTTTTAAAATAAATTTTGTAAATCTGTTACTCTTATTATATGGATAACCAAATAAAGCCTTCTCTGCCTTCATCTTCAATTAATTGGCAAAAAATCTTTATTATTCTTGTCATCGAGCTTTCTGCTCTTATTCTCTTGGTTTTTGTTGTTTTTATAGCAGAAAAAAATAAAGAAAATCAAAATATCTTACCCCAAAAAACAACAAAACCCCTGGTAGAAGACATGTCTGATCCTAGAACCAAAGATTGGCTTTCATTTAAAAATGACATGTTGGGTCTTGAAATAAAATACCCTCAAAATGTTGCTTTAGATATAAATATGCCAACTAATGAAAAATATTCACTCATTATTAGAATAAAAGATTTAAATAACTACAATCAAGATCCCATGGGTTATGATTTAAGCACTGCCCTTTTTGATCAGCATTCACTCAAAAATAGAGAATATGGTAGTAAGATTTTTGGCCAAAACTATCCTAACTCACGAGAGTTAGCTGTGGTTGGAAACACTTATGGTAAAAAATATCTTTCTCTTCAGGAATTTGATGTTTGCGACGTCCAATTTACCAGAGTTCTTATCTTTTATAAAAACGATCATCAAATTACTTTATTCTTCAGAGCTCCAACTTCTTTAGCAAAAGAACTACCTGCTTATTTTACTTATGACTCACAAAATTGCGGGCAGTCACCTCTTTGGAAAGATGGAGAAAAATTTCACCAAGATCTTCTTAGCAAAACAGCACCTCAACCCGCCCTAGATTGGTATTACCTTTTTGATCAAATCGTTGAAAATATTCGCTTTACAGACTAAACAACAAGAGTAATTCAAACAGAAAAAAGCGCAAGAGCTACCTCTTCCAATCTTTTATCAAGACTAAAGTTGAAAGTAGCAGACCTGCCCCCTCTGCTACCCTCAATTCTATTCTTAAGCTAAATTAGCTTAAATCACCCAACAAATCGGTTAATATTAATTTGACTTTTATCTTTTAATTCTTTATCTTAAGAATTGAAGAAACAATATTATACGTGTTCCACCTGCTTTGAGAACAGCGATAATTTTGTTTCTTTTTTTTTACATCAAAATAATTTTTCCTCTTAGCTTTCCGATCTCTTCAAACTGTTTCTTGGCCCAATTATCCTTTCCTTTCTTTTTTTTGCCAGTCTTTTTGTTGCCTTTTGAGGAAAACATTTCTTTTAATATTTGAAGCATTAAATTAGTATAACTCTCTTTTTTTGATTGTCTATATCCTATATTAATTTAGTCATCTAAAAACTACTAGCCTATATAATTTTATTTATTAAAATTAGCTTCATATTTAAGCAATATTAATACTTTTCAGTCGTTGTGGATAACTTGAGGATAACCTGTCTTAATCGCCTTAATACTTTTCAAGCGTTATTTTGTCTTTTTCTTAAAGATTCTTTAATTCTCTTACGTTTTTGATTTCTTCTAGTTTTCTACCTAAAGTCTCTGCTTCTTTTTTTCTTTTTTCCAAATTTCTGACTTTCTTTATCTCTCCCAACAAGCTTACTTCCCCCACCCAAACAGACTTACCCTTAAATGCCTTTTCTTTATAGCTCGACCACATGGCTGCTAAAATTGCTAAATCAGCTGCTGTTTCATCAACCTTTACTCCACCCGTTACCGAAACAAAAACATCATATTTATACAGTGCCAACCCTAGGCTTTTTTGAGCTACCGCTATTAATAGTAGTCCTCTGTTAAAATCAATTCCAGAAAATACTCTTTTTGGCATCGGTGAAAAACTTTCTACCACCAAAGCCTGAATTTCCAAAAGCATTGGTCTTGTTCCCTCCATCAGCACCGTAATTGCTGACCCCACTTTATTTTCTTGATTTTCAATTAAACTGATTTCTTCAGACTTTACTTCTCTGAGTCCTTTTTCTTCCATTTTAAAAACACCGACCTCATCTGTTGGACCAAAACGATTTTTAGTAGTTCTCAAAATTCTCAGGTCTCCATTTTTTTCTCCCTCAAAATATAAAACAGTGTCCACCATATGTTCAAGTAGTTTTGGTCCAGCGATATCCCCCTCCTTGGTAACATGACCAACAATAAAAATTGCCATCTTCATTTTCTTAGCTATTTGTATCAATCTAAAAGTTGAGTCCTTAATTTGTCCTACTGATCCAATTACTCCATTGGCATTATTACTCCCCATCACCTGAATTGAGTCAACCACTGCAATTTTGTACATATTAGTTGTTCTTTCCAAATATTCTTCTATCTCATCAATTGAATTTGTGCCTAAAATGTCAAAGTTTTTAGCATCTAAACCTAATCTTTTAACTCTTAAGTTAATTTGTTCAGCTGATTCCTCTCCTGCTACATAAAGTCCACCTATCTTTCCAATTAATTGTGTTAATAAGGTACTTTTTCCTATGCCTGGTTCACCAGCAAAAAGAATGGCTGACCCCTGAACAATTCCCTTACCCAAAACACGATCAAATTCCGATATGGTCGATGAAAAGATCTCTTTATTATCACTCTTAGTTTCCACCATTTTACCTAAATTTTTAACTTCAATTTTTTCATGTAAATTAGTCAAAGTGTTTTTTTTACCTTTTCCCTTATTATTTCCCAAAAATTTAGCCGAGACTTCTTTTATTGAATTCCACTCTCCGCAGCTACTACATTGCCCCATCCATTTTGCAAATTCATTGCCGCAATTATTACACACAAAAAGTGTCTCTTTATTTTTCATTACTCATTATAACAATAATTAATTTTGTTCAAAAAAAATTAAAGTTACCAAGTCATTTACTCAGCCGCTTAAAATATAATCATTTTTAGAGCCTCTGGTAAAGCCTTCTTAAAAAAGCCCTTAAATAAGGTCATAATTATAGAGATTATTAGTATTTTTATTTTTAGGCCTAAATTTAGTTAAATTTGCTAAACTATCATAGTGTTAGGCAAAAAATCTTTTTTTTTAATACTTCTTTTAGCTTTTTTCTTTCGTCTATTATTAACTCCCAAAACTTTTCATGTTGACTTAGTCCTTCAAGCAGAATGGGGGCAACGAGCTTATCAGCAAGGCTTAGTTAATTTTTACAATCACCCTGATTGGATTTTTTCTCGTCCCAACCATCCTCCCTTAACCATTCTTTATTACAAAGCCAATTATATTCTTTATCGCAAACTTTCACTCCTTTTTAATCGAAGTGCTCTTTATTTGCTTAAAATCAAAGTACTTTCTCCAAGCTCTTTTTTTTATCAATTTGTCCAATCTCTGGACAAGATAGCATCAGCAGATCGACCTTTTCCTTTAGGTTATTTGTTAACTTTAAAGCTATTTCCTATTTTTTGTGATCTACTAATTGCTTCTCTTCTTTATTTTATGGCCAAGAAATATAGTCCATGGCCACTTGTCTATCCTTTTCTTTTTTTACTTATCCCTTTTTCTTGGTATACCAGTAGCCTCTGGGGGCAAACAGACCAGCTTTCATTTTTATTTCTAATTACAGCCTTTTTACTTCTTAAAAAAACTCCCTCTTTAAGTATTTTTCTTTTCTATCTTAGTTTGGCTATTAAACCCACCTCTGCACCCCTTTCTTTCCTCTTTCTTTTTTTGTTAATAAAAAACCATACCAAAATAATGTCCTATCTTATTGGTATTGCCCTCTCTTTATTTACCACCTTTATTACTTTTAAGCCATTTTATAGTAGCAATATTTACGATTTTCTTTTTCATCAACTGTTACCTAGGCTTGTTGATCGCCCAGCTCGCCTTTCAACCAATCTTTATAATTTTTGGCACCTTTTTTGTCTTAATCGCCCTGTCACTTCTGAAATTAAATTTTTATTTATCACTGCTACTGTCTGGAGTCTTCTTCTCTTTCTTCTTATTCATCTCATTTTATTTATTAAAATTAAAAACTTTAATTTAAAAAATACTCTTTTATCTCTTTTTGTTATTAGTTTTTCTTCTTACTTTTTTTTGACCAATATGCTTGATCGCTATGCTTATACTGCCCTACTTTCTGCTCTATTTGTGGCTATCTTTTACCCCAAAACTCTTGTCTATTGGCTACTTTCAGCTTTGGTCTTTTCTCTTAATCTTTATCGTCTATGGTGGTACCCATCCTCAATTGAATATCTTCACCAACTTTTGACTTATAAAAATTATCTAATTGGTATTCCCCTATCTTTACTTAATTTTCTGGCTTTCATTCTTACCCTTAAAACTATTGCTAAAAAAAACAAGCAACAAAAAGCCCCCTAATCAAGGGGGCTTTTCTATTATCTTCAGTCTTTATTTATAAATAACGTTTTTCTTGTTACTTTCAACAATTCCCAAAGAGATTTTTCTTTTTGACACATCAATACTTTCAATGTAGACATCGACTTTTTCTCCTTCTTTTACCGAGACACCACCAGTTAACTTAGAGATGTGAATCAATCCTTCAACTCCAGTCTCTAATTTAACCAAGGCTCCAAAGTTAGCAATTCGAACGACTAATCCTTCAACTTCTTTATCTTTTGGATATTTCTCTTCAATTGCTTGCCATGG
>CAZEKY010000007.1:11483-17034 GCA_964512875.1 uncultured Gammaproteobacteria bacterium | reverse complement strand
GCAATTACAGGAGCTGCACCAGTACAAGTTCCCCCTCCCATGCCACCGGTAATAAAAACCATGTCGGTTCCCGTTAAAACTTCTTTAATTCTTTCTTTTGATTCTTCAGCTGCCTTTTGTCCCATTTGAGGATTTCCACCGGCACCTAAACCTTTGGTAAGTTTTTCTCCAATTTGAATTTTAATAGAGGCAAGTGAATTTAAAAGAGCTTGAGAATCGGTGTTGACGGCAATAAAATCAACTCCTTTAATCGAATCTTCAGCAATCATTGAACTGATAGCATTATTACCCCCGCCACCAACTCCGATGACTTTTATTTTGGCAAATTGTCCAGTTAAGGTTTTAATTAATCCCATATTTAAGGTAGAAGTGGTTCTAGAGCTTTTTTGACTTTAGCAAAAAAAGCACCCATTGAAAGGTTGGCTGATTTCATGCCTGATCCGCCACTTCTTTTGGCATTTTTATTGTGTATTAAAAGACCAATGGTACTAGTATAAGCTGGATTCATAATATCATCAACTATACCGCCAACTTTTGGTGGAGTGGCGACTCTTAGTGGAAGCGGAATAATATGATTACAAATTTCTTTAACATTAACAGTCATCGCTCCTCCTCCAGTCAAGACAATTCCGGCTGGAATTAATTGAGCAAAACCACTACTTTCAATTTGATTGTAAATTAAGCTAAAGATTTCTTCTAATCGAGGCTTAATAATTCCATTAGTGGCTGTTTGAAGTGAAATTTTTCTTTTATCGTCAGAATGAATATCAAAATGGGAAAGTTCAACTTCATCTTCAAATTTTTTAGATTCTGATAATTTGGCTAGTCTTAATTTAATTTTTTCTGCATCTTCAATAGAAAAACGAAGTCCAATGGCTAAATCATTAGTGACATTGTTGGCGCCAACAGGAATGACAGAAGAAAAAACCGGAGAGCCTTCAATAAAAATAGTGATGTTGGTAACACTTCCTCCAATATCAACTAGAGCAACCCCTAGTTCTTTTTCAGTGTCGGTTAAAGCAGCGTCGGCAGTACTTAATCCAGCATAAGTTAATGAGTCAATTTTTAAACCAATATCTTCAAAACATTTTTTTAAATTCTTTAGAGCAGGACTTGAGGCTAAAATTAAATGAGCTTCGACTTCTAGTCTAATTCCATTCATGCCAACAGGATCAATGACCCCTTCTTGCCCATCAACAGTAAACTTTCTTTGAATAATATGAATAATTTCTTTACCACTTGGAAGAGAAATTGCCTTGGCGGCCTCAGTGACTCTGTTAATATCGTTAATATCAATTTCACCATTTGGATTACTAATGGCCACTACTCCTTGAGAGTTTATTGATTCAATATGTGGAGCAGAGATTGAAATGTGAGCACTATTAATCTGAAATCCAGCCATTCTTTCAGCTGATTCGATACTTTGAGTAATTGTTTGAGAAGCTTGTTCTAGATTAATTATTTGACCTTTTCTAAAACCTGAAGCAGGTATAGATGAGACAGCAACAATATTAAATTTATCTTCATCGTCAAAGTATTGACCGACTAAAGTGGTAATTTTTGAAGTTCCAATGTCGATTATATTAATTATTTTTGAATGTTGCATAAGGGTGTCTAATGCTAAGGTCTATTAATTGTATTTGTTTGTTATTAATTTTAGCTGTTTTTAAGATTTCTTGTAAGGATGTAATCTGCCAATAAGGATTTTTTTGGGTAGAAAAAATTATTTTTGTAGGATTACTATCATTAATTATATAGAACTCGTACTGATTTTGATAATCCCTAATAGAATTTTTAACAATTTCTAGTTGGGCAATTTTTAAACCGTGTTCCACTTGTAAATAAAAATCACTTTTTTCAGAGGCAGCAGTTATTTTATATTCAAAAGAATTACAAATCGAATAAGTTGAAATGATAATCGCAGAGAGTAAGAATAAATAAATAAATATTTTAAATAGTTTCATGAACTAAGTTTAATAATTTTAGATTACTTTGATTTTTTATTATTGTTTTTGTTTTTTTAACTTTAGCTAATTTATCAATTGCTTCTAATAGGTTTTTTTCATTAAAATGATCTTCTCGAATAATTTCAGTTGAGTTTGGATTTTTGTTTTTTACCCAAAGAGCATTAAGTAATTGTTCATTTTGCTGACTTACTTTTAATGGGACTAAGATGGATTTTTGGTTAAAAGCAACTATTTCTTGACAAGTATTGGCGCCACAGCGACTAATGATTATCTGGGCGTGATTAAAAAGATGACCAACATCATTAGCATCAAGATAATCAAAAACGTAATAGTTGGAGTGTTTTTTTTCTAGTTTCTTAAAAGAAGAATAATCATTTTTTCCACTCTGGTGAATCAATAGATAATTAGTTAACTTTGGGAGAATATTTTTTATTAATAAATTAATTAAATGGGAACCTTGATTTCCAGCGGTAATGTAAATAACTGTTTTTTTATTTTTTTTAAGTAAATCTCCTATCTTTGATTTTTTTGGATTAAAAATTTCATTTCTTAAAAGATTTCCAGTAACAACAACTTTGTCCTTAGGTAAAGCTTTTTTTTGATCTGGGTTGTCAAAAGAAAGAGCAATTTTATTGACAAAATTACTATTAATAACAGTAGTTAAACTATTGGTTAGGGTTTGCTCGTGAGTAATAGAGGGAATTTTTTTTAGAAAAGCGGCAAAAATTACAGGGACTGAAACATAACCCCCAAAAGATAAAACGATATCGGGCTTAACCTTGCTAACTATTTTAATGGATTCAACTAGTGATTTTAGGGTTTGAGGAATACCTTTAATGGTGTTTGGAAGCCATCGTCGGTCAAATTTACCACAATCAATTCCGTAAAAATCAACGTTAATTGTGGGTACTATTTTTGATTCGATTGATGGACTCTTGTCGACACTAGAGTTACTTTTACGACCTAAATAAGAAATATTCCAATTAGTGCGATGATCCTCTTTTAATTGGCGAATTAATTCTAATGCGGGAGTGAGGTGTGTTCCGGTGATTAGTATCGTTTTCTTTGCGATGGTCACTCTTTGAGTATAGCAGCATTTTTTGATTTTTTTCGACATTTCGGATTAAACCAATGGCAACAAAAAGAGTTACCAGAGAAGATCCTCCATAGGAAATAAAGGGAAGAGGAACCCCTGTTAAGGGAATAAGAGCGGCAATGGCCAGAATATTAATTAAACTTTGATAAGCAATCCAGCAAGCTGCTCCGGCAACTAATAATTTTTGAAAAGAATCACTAATTGATTGGGAAAATTTTAAAAGATAATTAATTAACGAAACATAAATAAGAAAAACCAAAACAACACCCATAAAACCGATTTCTTCACCAATCACGGCCAAGATTGAATCGGTAGAAATTTTTGGTAAAAACTTATATTTTTGATCGGAATTAGCAAAACCTTTACCAAAAAGACCACCGGAAGACAGGGTTAAAATAATCTGATTGCTGTGATAAGAAGAGGTTTCAACATTTTCACTTCGATCAATAAAGGTTTTTAATCTGGCGGATCGATAAGGAGACATAAAGACTAAAGGAATGCTAATAATTATAAAGAAAAATGAAATCCAGAACAAAGGAATAACGTCTCCCCCAGAAAGATAATAAATCGAACTAACAATAGCAGAAATTAAGATGGCGGTACTTAAGTTTGGCTCGATAATAATAAGAATAAAAGGAATTCCTAGATAAAAAATTAAATTTTTAATGTTGCGTTTTTCAGGTTTGGCAAAAAGAAAAGAAAAATAAATGATAGAAGTTAACTTTAAAATTTCTGATGGTTGAATGCTAACAAATCCAAGATCTAACCATCGTCGTGCTCCCAGAGCTTGATTTCCCAACCCTGGAATTAAAACTAAAATTAGTCCAAAAATAGAAAAAGCATAGAGTAGATAAGAAACTTTTTTGATGAAATTAAGATTAATCTTTGAAGTAATCCAAAAACAAAGAAGACCTAATGCTAACCAGAAGGCTTGTTTTTTAATATAAAAAAATTTGTCACCAATAGTGGTACTTGCTTCTCCTAAAGAAGAGATAGAAATAAAAACTAAGCCAATAAAGACCAAACTAAAAACCAAAAAGAGAAGTGGAGACTTATTTTCTTTCATTTAGATTTTTGGGAAGAGAAATAGGATTAGCGCTTTTAGACAAAGGATAATCAAAGTTTAATTTCTGACAAGTATAATTATTTTGATTTTTTGGAGTTAACTCGGAACCAATTATTTTTTTGTTATTAAAACGCATTCTTTCTTTTTTTAAATCAATTTTGTAATTAAGTTTTAAAAACTCTGCCAGGTGAAAATAAAATAAAGGAGTTAGATTAAGTTTTTTTTCGATAGTGGTATAAAAAGCAAAAGAAGCAGTTAATCTGGGGTTACACTCAAGCAAATAGACTTTGTTTTTATCAACAATAAAATCTAGGCCAAAAAATCCTTTATATCCAACGTGATCTAAAATAGCAGCAAAATCATCAGTTATTTTTTTTACTTGATTATTAATTTTTACGGAAGACATGGAAGGCCATTGCCGACCAACAGTAGTAAAAGGATTTGAGGTATAAGGTTTAATGCCGGTATATTGAAGAGCTGGAGGGCTTTGGATTAATCCTTGTCGAGTTAAACAACAATTGTTTAAAAGTGAGTATCCGTCTTTAATAAAAGGACTGTATTTTACAATTACATTTGGAGAAATTTTGTCTTTAATTTGGTCCCAAGAAGTGGCAAAATAAGTACTATTCCCCGCCCAGCCAAAATGAGTTTGTAATACTAGTTTTTTAGAATATTTTTTTTGATATTTACTAAAATTTTTTTGATTAAAAGTATCGATGGAAAAAGGTAAAACAGGTAAATTAAATTTTTCTCCAATTTTGGCAAATTTAATTTTATCCTCAAAAAGTCGATTAATTGGACCAGGATTACTGGCATTAATCCATTTATATTTTTTACAAATTAAGTCAATTTTGGCTGATGGTTTAAAAGGAATAATAACAGGAGTTAATTTGTTTTCTTTAGATTTTTTTAAAATATAATCAATTACCTTTTGGTTAGACAATAGCTTGCCTGAGTTTTTTTCTTTAATTGAGGGATAGTCAGACAAATATATTTTTTCAAAATTTACAAATTCTGGAAGATCAATGTCTAAAAACTTATCGACTACTAAAAAAAAGAAAAGATATGGTGATTGGTTGATTAAATTTTTGATCATTACCTTAAGGATCCGGTTAAAATAATAACAGGATATTTACCAGGGTCTAAATTATTTTTAATTGCTTTTTGATAAGCAGCAAAGGCCAGGGCGCTTTCTAGTGAAGTTTCAATATTTTTGTCCTTTAAATATTTATGAGCAGATAAAATATCTTGATTTTGAAGAACAAAGGCAGTACCTTGGCTGCCTTTAATGGTGTCTATTATTTCTTTTTTTAAGGGAAGATATTTGGCACTAAGAGCATCAGTAATATTTTCTGATTCTTCTTGATAATCTTGGTCAAAAATTTTTGCCAAGGGACAGTTGCTGGCAGCTTGGGCTCCAAA
>CAZEKY010000007.1:7898-11383 GCA_964512875.1 uncultured Gammaproteobacteria bacterium | reverse complement strand
TTTTTAAGTAAATCAAGTTTGTTTTGATTTACTTTTGGTGAAAGAAAAACAGTTAAATTTATCTGTTCTTGCTGACAGTAATAAGCAGCCGAAATTGCGGCATTACCGGTACTAGAGAGAACAGCGCTATCAAAACCTTTCTTTTTTAAATTTTGAATTTGATAAATAATGGCCCGATCTTTGGCCGATCCAGTCTGATTTAAGTCCTCTCTTTTTAAAAAAACATTGTCTAATTCAATTAAAGGTGTTTTTGCCATATAATTAGTTTAATTATACAAGTTATAAATATTAATAAAACATGAACGAAAAAGTAGTCTGTCCAGACTGTCAAACAGAAATAGAGCTTATTGAGGCCACTGCTGTAGGTGACATCATTGAGTGTGGAGAATGCGGTACAGAAGTTGAAATATTATCGCTAAATCCACTGAAATATCGAGAATTAGTTGAGGAGAAATAGTCGATAAAATCCTTGGATTTTAGCATCTTTATCAAGAAGATCTATTTTTCCGTATTTAACTCCCCTGCCTGAAAAAGAACTATCAACATAGTTAACAACATTGTTTTTCTTGTTGACCACGAAAAGAACATGATGACCATTTTTTTGCCTAATCAGATCCCCTGTAGAAAGCTGAGTTGCCTCAATTGGCCGAGATAGAGGTCTTGAAGTTAACATGTCGGCCGAGTTTCTTCTTGGATTTAAATTACAGTCAAAGTAAAAATTTAAGAGCTGACAAGCAAGACCAGAACAGTCAATACCAATTTGATGTTTTTTATAGAAATTATATTTTTGTTCTTTAGTTAAGCTGTTAAGATCTATTTTTTCTTTTTGAGCAATTTTTTCAGCTTCATTTTTAATATCTTTCCAGTGACCCTTGCCTCCTAGTACTTTTTCTTTTAATACCTTACCTTCTTTTAGTACATTTTTACTATAAGGAAGATCAAGATAATGCTCTATCTCTTCTTGTAGTTTATTTAATTTATTCCTAACCATAAGGCAAAAATTGCTAATATCAAGCCGGCCAACCAGGCTCTAAAAACTATTTTTGGTTCTTCCCAGCCCATGTTTTGAAGAGTTAAGTGAATGGGGGCTGCTGGAAATATCTTTCTTTTAAAATATTTTTTACTTAATAATTGAAGACCACTGGTGAGACCCTCAACAATAAAAGGAGAGCCGACAATAACCAAGGGAACTACTTTTCCCAAAAGCAGAGCGATGACAGCAATAGTGGCTCCAAAAGAAAGAGCACCAACGTCTCCTAGCCAAATTCTAGCTGGATAGACGTTAAAATAGAGGAAGGCAATTAGGGACCCAATCCAAAGGGCGATAAAGGCTGAAATGATGGTGTCAAGTGAGGTGCTAGCTAAAATCCAAAAAGCAAAAAGAGCAATCATTAGTAAGCCGCAAGAAAGCCCATCAAGACCATCGGTGATATTAACAAAATTAGCAAAACCGGAAATAAAAATAGTTGAAGCTGGAATATAAAACCAACCAAGTTTGACAGCTCCCAAAAATGGAATGTAAATAAAATCAATTTTTAATTGAAAATAAATCATGAGGGAGATAATAAGAGAGATAACAATTTGAAGAATAAACTTGTGAGACATTCTTAAACCAAAAAATCCAGTTTTTTGGAAGTTAAAAAACTTCATTATGTCATCGTATAAACCTAGAAGACCAAAACTAATAAAGGTAAAAAAGATAATAATGACTTCGGCACTAATTGGATAATTTGAGGAAATAAATATTTTTGAAAAATTAAGAATTGGAAATAAAAATAAAAACATTATACTGATGGAGATTATTATTAGTAATCCCCCACCAACTGGAGTCCCGGATTTTGAATTGTGAAACTTGTCAAAAATAGTTGTTCTTTTATTTTGAAAATCAGTCGTTTTTTGGACCTGTCTTTGAAACTTTAATCGATACAAAAGGTTAATAAAAGGAACAACCAAAAGACTGGTAATCAAGAAGGAAAAAAGGAGAAGTCCAAGGTATAAGTGAATCATAATTATGTTTTTATATATTCTATGTTAGCACCTAAAGCCCAGAGACGTTCAGCTAATTTTTCATAACCCCTTTCAATATATTCAACTCCTTCAATGGTTGACTTTCCTTCAGCCGTTAGGGCCGCAACAGTGGCAGAAGCCCCAGCTCTAAGATCATTAATGGTAAAAGTGGATGGTTTTAACTTAGTTGGTCCATAAATTTTTACTCCGTGGAAATATTCTGGTCGGTCGCTTTGAGGATTAAATTGATAGTATTGTTCTGGATTGGTAATTTCTGGATTAAAAAAATTAATTTTTGCCCCCATTTTTTGAAGGTTTTCGATATGCTGAAAACGACTCGGATAAACTTTCTCTATGACAGTGCTAGACCCAACAGTTTGAGTTAATAAAACTGAAAAAATAGCTTGCCAGTCAGTCATGAAAGCAGGTTCCGGGCCAGTTTCGATATTCATGCTGCTTAGAGGTTTTACCCAAGCAATAAAAATTTCATCTGTGCCAATTTTTACTTCTGCCCCCATTTGGGTAATGATATCTAGAAAAGTTTTAACTATCTGAGGTTTTACTCTTAAAATAGAAACACTACCTTTAGTGGCTAAAGCAGCACAAGCAAAAGTAACTATTTCATTTCGATCACAAATAATATCGTGAGAAGTCCCATTTAATTTATTTACACCCTGAATCATAATTCTTTTTTCATTGGCAGAATCTCTTTGAATTTTGGCTCCCATTTGATTGAGCATTAAAATTAAATCATCAATTTCTGGCTCTAAAGCAGCATTATCTAAAATTGTTTCTCCTTGAGCCAAAACGGCGGCCATAATAATGGCCTCAGTAACGGTATGAGAAGGTTTGTTGAAAGTGTAATGAGTACCAATGATTTTGTCACTTTGAAAATTAATAGTATTTTCATTTTCACTTACCTTAATATTCATTTTTGAAAAACAATCAAAAAGACGATCAAGGGGGCGACTTCCAAGCTTGTCCCCTCCTGGAGTTGGAACAGTAGCCGTCCCGGTTCTGGCTAAAAGCGGTGAGGCAAACATAAAAGAAGTTCTTGATTTATCACCAGTACCGTTTGGAACGATTGAGCTGGTAATTTTGGTGGTGGTTAATTCGGCACAATGATCAATACATTGGACAGCACTACAACCTAAACTTTTGGCAATACTGAGAGTAATTTTGACATCAGAAATTTGAGGAATATTGTTTAAATAAACTGTCTGATCGGTTAATAGCGAAGCAACAATTTGTTTGTAACTAGCATTTTTAGCACCTCTAATTGAAACTTCTCCTCGTAGAGACTTGCCGCCGTTGATAATGTATCTAGACATAGTTTATTTTAAAGAATTAATAATCGATTTGACAACTTTGTTTGCAGACAAACCTCCTGAACCCATACAAATTAAAATATCTCCTTTTTTTAATGTTTTTTGGTAATGTAAAACAACATCTTGATCGATGGGTTGATAAAGCATTTT
>CAZEKY010000007.1:4728-7798 GCA_964512875.1 uncultured Gammaproteobacteria bacterium | reverse complement strand
TAATATCTTTGTTTTGATAAATTTTTTCTAAACGACGACTAATTCCTTTGTAGGTCAAAGTAGCATTGGCTATTTTTGTTCTAGGAATGTTGAGGGTATCAGCCACCGTAACAGCCGCTAAAATATTTTCAAAATTAAAATGACCAAGAAGGGTTGTTTTTACTTCAAAAATATCTTTGGGAGTTTTGATAAACAACGTGCTACTCTTTTTTTGAATCTTTATTTTTTGAAGATAATAATCAGATTTTGGTGAATTATATGTAATAATTTTTGACTTAGAATAAAGACTTAATTCTTTTGTCTGGTAACCAGCAGAGTTGATAAACAACGAACCGTCTTTAGGAATGTTTAAAACTAATTTTTTAAAAGCATTAAAATTATCAATCTCTTGAGGATAAGAATCTTTGTGTTCCCAGTTAGCACTAGTTAAAAGAAGATGTTTTACTGGATAGTATAAAAACTTGGCTTCTTTGTCCAAACCATGAACAGACTCGTCAGCCTCAACTATTGACCAATTTGAGACAGTGGTGGCAACTGAAGGAAAATAGTTTAAAGATTTACCCCCAAACATATAGTTTGGTTGCAAGTTACTTTGATCAAAAATCCAAGATAAAAGTGAGGTGATGGTGGTTTTCCCATAAGTACCCGCCACTAAAATTGAATTTTCTTTAATTAATTTTTGAGCTACAAATTGAGTGGCTGAAATATGGTTAATTTTTAGTTTTTTTATTTGACGATATTCCTCTTGAGTTTTTTGAAAAGAAGAATAAGATGAGCCAATAATTGCCAAGTCAATACTTTTATCAATAGTGGCAGTATTAATCTCAATTCTCTCTTTTTTTAAAATGGTACTAATGGGAGGATATATCTGATCTTGATCAGAACCGGTAACCAAGTGCCCTTCTTTTTTTAAGGCGATTGCTAGCGCGGCCGTCATAGTTCCAGCGATTCCAAGAATATGAATGTGCATAATTAAATTTTAGACAAATTTGTATAAGGAAGCCATTGCTTGTTTTGAAAGTATTCAAATCCAGGCATATTTCGTTTATAAAAACCGTTTTCTTTTGAGAAGCGACCAAGATAGCAATAGCTAAGTCCAAGATCATGACTATCACAAACCACCTGAAGAACCATTCTGATAGGAAGATTGGTGTGAGCTAGTTTTGGGTTGTAAAAAACATAAGCAATATGGCTAATTTCATCAGAGAAATAACAAAGAGAATAAGCAACTAGATTATTGTGAGCATCTTTCCAAAGATATAAATAGTTAAAAATATGATTGGTAAAAACATTTTTAACGGAACTAATAGGATAATCCCATTGTAATTCTTTTATCCATTTAAAAATTTCTTTTTGGACATCAAGATTATAATTAAAATCAGAAAGCTTAACTTTTTGAAAAGTGTAATCTTGAGTCTTTTTTATTATTCTTCTGTTTTCAGAACTTAGAACAAAATCTTTCAAATTGCAACGACTGCTGCTTTGTTGATAGAAAAGATTCTTGTCGTTTCTTTGTGGAAGCAAGCCGTTTTGATAATTTTGATCAGTATCGTTAGTATTTTTTAAATTAAATTGAGACATTTTATTTTAAAGTTCGAAATCTAAAAGCGGTTCTAAAGGCTTCGGATTCTGACCAGGGATATTCGGTATTTCCGTGAAGAATAGTGTTTTCGTGACCTTTGCCACAAGCGATAATAAGATCGTTTGTTTGAGCTAATTTAACCGCTAAGTTGAAGGCGTCTTGCCTCCCTGGAATGTTGAAGTAGACAAATTTTTTCTTAGCAGTATCTAAGACATTTTGAATTTGTTTTTTGGTGTTAATTTCTTGATAATCAAAGAAAACAGACCTTTTGGCGTCAATACCACTAATTATTTGCTTGTTAATTTCTTCTATTTTTTCATTTCTAGTATCGTCCGCCGTTATTATGGCAATATCGGCAAACTTAGAAACAGTTGTTCCCATCATTGGTCTTTTGCTTTGATCTCTTCCTCCGGTTGCCCCAAAAATTACTATTAAATTTCCTGGAGTCGTTTTTTTAAGAGAGGAAAGGGAAGATTCTAAGGCATGAGGAGTGTGAGCAAAATCAATAATTGTTCTAAATTTAAAATCATTTAATAGTTCTTCTCTTCTACCCTTAGCTTCTGGAAAATGTTCAATTACTTTTTGAATGGTTTCAGACTTGATGCCTAATTTATAACAAATAATAGTTGCCAGAAGAATATTATAAACCTGATATTCATAGCTACTGTCGGTAGTAAAACAAATTCCGTTGACATGAAAACTAAGAGTATCTGCTTGAAGCTTAATTTTTTTAGCTTGATAGTTTGAATTTTTTTCAACACTAAAAGTTTTATAAGGAATTTTTATTCTTTTTTTAATAAGATCAAAAGATTGATCGTCTTTATTTAATACTGCGTTTCTGGAAATATCAAAAAGCTTGGCTTTAGCATTAATATAATTTGACATGCTTTTGTGATAATCAAGATGTTCATGAGAAGTGTTGGTAATACCCGAGACCTCAAAGACACAGCCGCCAAAACGAAATTGATCAAGAGCGTGTGAAGTTACTTCGCATACTACATGGGTTATTCCAGCTTTAACCATGTCGGCAAAAATTTTTTGCAACAATGAAGGATCTGGAGTGGTGGTATGAAAACCGGTATCAATCGCCTTATCTCCGATTTTAGCTCCAATAGTAGTAATTAAGCCAGTTTTATAGCCAGCTTCTTTTAAGACTTCATTAATCACCGTGCAGGTAGTGGTTTTACCGTCAGTTCCAGTGACGCCAATTAAGATTAATTTTTTACTTGGAAAGCCGTACTTGGCGCTGTAAAAAAAACTTTTTGGCAAATGAAAGAAAAGATTTTTTATTTTTTGAAACATTGAAAGTATTTAATTATAGCAAATTGCTTAATTTTGACGTTAATTTTTAATCCTTTTGTTAATTATTTCTTGATAAGTTGGAAATATGTATAAAAAAAGTCTTAATAATGTTTAATTTGTGGAACTTAACTCCTTCAATTAACGCGAATTTGCGGAGTATGACTCCACCAATTAACTTATTTTTAT
>CAZEKY010000007.1:2461-4628 GCA_964512875.1 uncultured Gammaproteobacteria bacterium | reverse complement strand
TACCAAATGGGAGCTGCCGTACTTGATCCCCACGGGGAAGTTTTTGGATTGTTAATCGTAACAATCATGGTAAATTTTGGATTATTGCAAGGTGAAAAGCCGATATAGGAAGCAATGGTGGAAGTATTATTTTCGTAGCTGCCATCAATTGCAACCTGGGCGGTACCGCTTTTGGCACAGACTTCAATATTGGCAGGTTTCATCCTGGCGACAACTCCGTTTTCAACTGAATATTTCAAAATTGACTTAAGCTCTTCTATTGTCTTTTGGCTAAAGATTCGACTTTCTTTGTTATTTTTGTTTTTAATTATTTTTCCATCTTCCATGAAATAATCAACAACTTTTGGTTTAACTAAAATTCCGTCATTAGCAATAACGTTAAAAGCTTGAAGCATCCCTATTTGGGTAACTACAATCCCCTGTCCAAAAGAAGCGGTAGCCAAATCAATTTCTGGCCAATGAGTTTTTATGCTTGGCTTGGCTTCTCCTTGAAGATCAATTCCTGTTTTTTGAGCTAAACCAAGACTTTGATAATATTTCAAAAAATTATCTTTACCCAATCTTTCAATGATGTAACTCATACCGATGTTATCGGAATTTTTAATAATGTCTCTCAGAGTAGAGTTGGCATTAAATTTAGAATCCCAATTGCTAATAAAATATCGACCAATTACGTGTGGTTGATTACACTTGGTACAAACGAAATCTGTGTCAATAGAATTACTGTCAAGAGCCATGGCTACAATTAGAGGTTTAAAAATAGAACCTGGTTCAAAAAGGTCTGAAATAGCTGGATTTCTAATATTATTTAAAGAGGCAGAGCTGGTTGCTGTTAGTGTGGTCATGGCCAAAATGGCACCACTTTTAGAGTCCATAACTGTTATTGATCCTGAATCGGCTGAATAGTTCTCAATTCCTTCTTTAAGATATTTTTCAGCATAAAATTGAACACTTCGATTGATGTGGGTATAAATATCTCGACCATTAACAGCATCTGAACTCCAGCTTTTTTTATTAAGAATCGTTTTTCCGGTTGCGTCTTGAGGACCAGAGATAAAGCCGGTTTTACCCTTTAGTTGTTTTTGATAAAAAGCTTCTAAGCCTCCATAACCAATTTGAGACCCGTCGGTGCTTTTGCTAACAATACCTAAAAGATCAGTGGCTAAAGCGTTTTCGGGATAAAATCTTTTGTCTATCTTTTGAAATTCAAGTCCGGCAATATTTAAATTTCTTTTTTGATCTTCTTTAAATTCTCCAATAAAAGTCATCCATTTTTGATTAGGATTGCTTTCAAATTTTTCGATTAAAATTTTATTTTCATTTTTAAAATCAGGATAGACTTTTTCTATTTTTTCTAGAATCTGGCCAAGGTCTTCTTTAAAATTTGGCTTATAAAGAGAAAGTTGATAATTGCTTTGATTTACGACTAAGGGAAAGCCGTCAGAAGAATAAAACTTACCCCTTTGAGGAAGAATTTTCTCAAGCTTATATGTCTGACTAATAGCTTTTTCTTTAAACTCAGGAGCCTTTAAAACTTGCCAGTAAAAAAAACGAGATATAACAATAACAAAACATAAAGTGAGGGCGGTTGATAATAATTTTGTTCGTGAATTTTCCACTTTAATTTACTAGATTAATTTCTTTAATTAAATTAACATAACCCCTTTGATTGATCGGAGTTTCAAGAGAGGTAAGAGATGTTAATTTTGATAAATTAATTTCTAGGTCTTGTTTTTGAATCTTTAGATCTTCAAGAATTAAGTGATTTTGATTAATGAGATTATTTTGAGTAATAATTTCACTGGAGTAATAAAAGGAAAAAAAGACCTGAATGATGATTAAAAGAAAGATAAATAAAAAGAAAGGTTTATTAAGCATCTTATACTATTCTATACGATCTTAGGGTGGCTGAGCGAGATAGAGGATTTTTTTTGCTTTCTTCAAAAGAAGGTCTAATGGCTTTTTGAGATTCGGTGATTACCTTTTGTTCAGAGTATTGTTTAATAAATTGTTTTACAATTCTGTCTTCGCCGGAGTGAAAAGAAATGATGGAAACAAGACCTCCACTTTTAACCACTTTTAGACTTTGCATTAATAGACTTTTTAAATTGAAAAACTCATCGTTAACTGCGATTCTAAGGCTTAAAAATATTTTAGTACTAGGATC
>CAZEKY010000007.1:0-2361 GCA_964512875.1 uncultured Gammaproteobacteria bacterium | reverse complement strand
GGCCAACTTGTTGACTCTGACTTAAACCCAAATCGGCAATGAGACCATCGACTTTGGATTTAACTTGTTGCTCAACTATCTTTTCTAGTTGATTAAAGTTACTGTGAATTGGAATAAATTGTTTTTCAAAAGAAGCTTCTTTTATTCTTTTAGTGGCAATTTCTAGATTTTTTGGATCTTGGTCAATACCATAAACAATACCTCCTCTTTTTAAGATTTCTAAAGTATGACCTCCATGTCCCAGGGTGCAATCAAGATAAATTTTGTTTTTTCCCACATCAAGGCGATCAATGCTTTCGGTTGATAAAACTGGAATATGAAAATCCATTATTGATAGTCACCAACAAGGGTGTTTAAGTCGCTTTTGACAAGAGTTGATGGTTCAACTGAGGTAATCTTACCCTTGCCGGTAGAACTTGAAAAAATGGAATACTTAGTACCAAAGTTTTTAAGAGCAATAAAGAATTCTGCTTTTGAAGTGGCAGTGGCATTAACAACAAATCCATATTGATTTAAAGCAATATTTTTTTCTTTATTAATTTGAGCACCAGTTAAAAGAACAAACTGAGTTTCGTAACTAAAATATTCTTTTTCAGGAGTGAAAAGAGTAATGGTTAAGGTTCCACCAGTGACACCTTCATCATACTTGTACTTACAACCATTAGTGCAACTGGAAGTTCCTAGTAAAAGGTCTTTCTCAATGTCTTGTCCTTTAAGCTCAACAGTGCCACTGACTCCTTTTTCGATCTCAATATTTTCATCCTTGGCAGTATAAATAAGTTCATATTCGGCTATGGAAAATTTTTGAGGAATCTTGGAAAGCTTAAAGGTTAAATTGTGGCCATTTGAACTAGGAATTAACTTAACATAAGGTTCTTCGCTCTCAGCAAGTTCGATTGGTTTTTTGGTAGTTTTAACAGGAGTTTTAGTCGTGTCCTCACTTGTTTTTTTGGTGTTACAAGCAGAAAGGAAAAAAGAAGATGAAACAATAATTGCTACTAAAGCTAAGATTTTGCTTAATTTCTTCATATTAGTTATTTAACTGTTTTTCTAACCAGTTGTCAACTTCATCAGATTTCATTCTAATTTGTTTCATGGTGTCGCGATCACGAATACTGACAGTATCATCTTCCATAGTTTGATAATCAACAACTAAACACCAAGGAGTACCAATTTCGTCTTGTCGACGATATTTTTTACCAATATTGCTACTATCATCCCAATCAACTGAATATTTTTCATTTAATTTTTGAAAAATCGCTTCAGCTTTTTCAACTAATTCTGGTTTGTTAGCAGCCAGAGGCAAAATAGCCATTTTGTAAGCAGCGATTTGTGGTTTTATTTTTAAAACAGTACGAATCTCCCCTGATTCTGACTTTTCCTCACAGTAAGCATCAAGAAGCATAAAGAAAAATCCCCTATCAACTCCACCCGAACACTCAGTAATGTGGGGAATATATTTTTCTTTGGTAACAGGGTCAAAGTAAGAAAGATCTTGACCACTGAATTTAGAATGCTGAGTTAAATCATAATCTGATCTCCAGTGAATACCTTCCATTTCAGCCCAACCCCAAGGAGCATTGTATTCAATGTCGAAGGCTTTTTTAGCATAAAAAACTAGCTCATCTTTTTCGTGCTGTCGGAATCTTAAGTTTTGGGGATTATTAAAGATTTTTTTATACCAATTCATTCGATTTTCTTTCCAGTATTCAAAGCACTTGTCCATATCATTTGGGTGGACAAAATATTGAATATCCCATTGTTCAAATTCTCTAGTACGGTAAAGGAAATTTTTTGGAGTAATTTCATTTCTAAAAGCTTTTCCAATTTGAGCGATACCAAAAGGAATTTTGACGCGACATGAATCAACTACATTTTTAAAATCAAGATAAATTGTTTGACAAGCCTCACCTTTTAAATAAGCATGTTGTTTTTCTCCTTCAATAACTCCAATTTCGGTTTCAAATAAAATATTGTATTTTCTTCCTTTGGTAAATTCACCACCACATTCAGGACATTTTGAAGGATCTTCTAACAAATCTGGTCTAAATCTTTTGTGGCAAGATTTGCACTCAACCATAATGTCAGCAAAGTTTTTAACGTGACCGGAAGCCTCCCAAACTTTAGGATGAGTAATAATTGAACCGTCAATACTAACCACATCACGACGCTTTGTGACATTATCATTCCACCAAAGATTTTTCCAATTAATTTTCATTAAAGAGCCAATAGGTCCATAATCATAAAAACCTTGGACTCCACCATAAATTTCTGAGTTTTGGAAAATGAGACCTCTTCTTTTACATAAAGAAACAATTTTGCTTACAACGTCGTTTTGATTTTTATCTGCCATGAAATATT
>CAZEKY010000006.1:15904-19319 GCA_964512875.1 uncultured Gammaproteobacteria bacterium | reverse complement strand
CCGATAGTATTTTGGTATTTGTCCATTAGAAAGACAGCTTGATGTTTTTATCTGCAGCCCACTGGAAAGTTTCTTGTTCGTCACCGTTAACAATTAGAGTATAAGGGACGGGTTTGGTTCCAGGTTGTTTTTGTAAAAGAAGTTTGTAGTTTTTAGTAGCGGCAACTGAACTGGTGTATTCGATGGTGACTTTGCTCGAACCTTTAGCATGTAGAGGATATTTATCACCATAGAAGCCTTCAAAAACTTGTTTTCCTAGCTCTTCATACTGAACAGTTTCAACTTCAGACCCAGTCATCTTGGTTAAAGTTGAACCTTGAGGAGTGTAAAATCTAAACCAATTACGATAATTGGCAGCATTTAAACACAAATCCCCTTTTTCTAGATTACAATTTGATGCCGCTGTTGGGTTTGTGTAGGTGACACTAATTTTGTGATTCACTTTTCCATCTTTAGTGTTTATTTCGTGTTTAATTTCTTGAGTAATAAAAAGATTACTTTTGGCACTAGCCATATTGGAATCATTAAGATGAAGATAGTCAGTGTTATTGTCAGTTTGAGTAATAGCTCCTGCAATGTTGGCTAAAACAGCAGCTTTTTGCATTTCTTCATCTAAGAAATAGAAAAGAATATGTTTTTGATTAATATCTGAAATCATGGCTTGAGCTAAAGGTCCAATTTTGCTTTTTTCACTACCCATAGCGTTGGATAAAAGTGAGTTCATAATTGGGCTCAAAAAACCTTTTCGATTAGTATCAATGTAACTTTTTGGTTTATCGGCGAGCTCTTCAAGTTGATAAACAATGTTGGGACAGCCATCACAGCGCTTATCTGGTTCAGCTGAGAAATTTCCCCAGCCACTAACGCCAACTTGTCCTAAAACTTTAACTAAGTCAGTTAAAACATTTAAATCTAGAGCGAAAATAGCATCAACTTGGTTTCGAGGGTAAGCTTTTTTGTAATAAGTTAGAAATTGTTCGATACTAGTTGGAAAATCTGGCGAAATATTCATATCTCGAACATTGAAGTAGTTAACTCCAATATGATAATCCTTAATTGGTCGAGGAGCAGGTATTTTGCTGTTAATAATACTATCAAGTGCATAAATGTCTGATGAGCCAAGTGGAGTGATTTTACCGTTATCAACTTCGATTAAACCAAAAGCAGTCCAAAAACCTCCAGTAGGTCTAAGTTCACCATTATTTTGAAAGATTAATAAAAATTGTCTGGCTTCATCTTTTCCAAGCAACCAGGAGATTTTTGAAATTAATGGTTTGCCATTTTTGACATAGGTGTAAGTTTCAGAAATAGCCTCTTGAAGTTTGTTAATATTTGCCTTGACGACAAAGCCTTTAAATTCTTCAGGATAACGAGAAGCGTCGATTTTGTTAATAGCTTGATCGATAACAGCAATCTTGGCTTCAATTTGATCAAGATATGGGACTAATCCTTCGACTGATTCGGTCAAAAAAGTAATACGATCTTCAGCAGTTTCTTCGTTGCTAACAGCTGTTCCTTTAATTCCCAGGAAATCGGAATAAGGCTCAATAGCGGTAATTAAAATTTCGCCAGTCTCGATTCCTTCTTTAGCGATAATTAAAACTTGTTGGCCGTCTTGGTAATAAGAACCGATAAAGGGTAAGTTTTTAGCCCAAGAAAATTTTTGATAACTTAAGTCAGTAGAAAGAACATCAGCCTTGATAGTGATCAGGGTCTCTTTAACTTTAATTAAATCTTTATCATTTATTGCTTGTTTGATTATCGGCACAGACTGGTTAAGTTTTTGTACTTGGGAATAAAGTGCTTTACCAGGGATTAAAAGAAAGAAAAAGACAAGAGCAAAAATAACCGAAAGAACAATAAGGGTAATGGAGAAAATATTAAGTAAAAGTCGACGAAGATTTTTTTTCTTTTTAAGAGAGGAATCTTGAGTCTTTTTTTCTTCTAATGAAGGATTATCCAATACGGGCACCTGAGTAATTTTTTTTGATTTTAATGAAAACATAATTACAGTTTAGCGAAAATTTACCAACGTGACAACATAGACGATGGAGTTTTGAGAATAATCAAGATTTCTTCCATATAGGATTTCTTCTTGATATATTCGGCGTCCATTTTAGCTCTTTGCTCAAAAGAGATATCATTTCTACCTGAGGTTTGCCAAACACCGGTAATACCTGGCTTGGCAGTTCTAATAATATTGATATATTTTCTAGTTTTTGGATACTTATTTTCTTGTTCTTGAAGTTCTTCTTCACGATAAGCTCTGGGGCCAACTAGGCTCATCTCTCCTTTTAAGACATTAATTAACTGAGGAAACTCATCAATAGTTAAGGATCTAATTTTTTTACCAATTGGAGTAATTCGAGGATCCTCACACATAGGTAATTTCCAGCCACTTTCTTTATATTTTTTCCAAAGCTTGGGATAGTTTTCTCTTAATCTTTTGTCATTGTCTCCGGTATACATGGATCGAAATTTAAACATCCAAAAGGGACGACTATTTTGACCGACTCTTTTTTGTCTAAAAAAGATTGGTCCGGGAGAACCAACTTTAATTAAGATCATGGTGACAAGCATGATTGGAGAAAAGATAATTAAAAGAATAAGAGAGCCAACAATGTCGATAGTTCTTTTAAAGATTGGGAAAATTATTTTTTTCATTTTAATCTAAAAAATATTTTTTATACTTATTTCTCTTTACCATCAAGCTTACTAAATCTCTGACGTGATAACTAGAGTCTAGATTACAAATTAATAATCCATCCGGGGTATCAATAACAGCTAGATTATTAACACCAACTAAACCAATTAATTTTTTGTCTAAACCAGAAACTAAACAATTTTGAGAATTAACATTTAAAAACTGAGTTTTGGAATCAATAATGGCAATGTTATCTTTTCTTTTCTTCAAACTGGCAAAGATGGTCTCCCACTCACCGATATCATTCCAGTCAAAAGTGGCAGGAACCATGCTTAAGTGAGAAGTTTTTTCAGAGATGGCTTTATCAATGGCTAAACCTGGTGCCTTTTTATAAATCTGTTCAATCTTTTTGGGAAACTCAAGATTTTGTTCAAGTTCTAATCTTATTTGGTGATATTCTGGTTGAAGTTTTTCAAATTCAGCAAAAAGAGTTGAGACAGAAAAAGTATAAATACCGGAATTCCAATAAGCACCTTTATCAATTAATTTTTGAGCTTTCTTTGCATCTGGTTTTTCAATAAAAGCAGAGGCGGAATAATAATCTTCTGTTTTTTTATCAGGCACAATATAACCATAAGAAGTTTCTGCTTTGTTGGGTTTAATTCCAATGGTGACTAAAGAATTAGTTAAATAGGCGGTGCTTTTGGCAATATTTAAAGTTTTTTTAAACTGGGCAATATTTTTAATGTAGTGATCAGAGGGAAAGGTGCT
>CAZEKY010000006.1:13244-15804 GCA_964512875.1 uncultured Gammaproteobacteria bacterium | reverse complement strand
CTTTTACGAGACAGAGGCCAAAGACGAGGTCCAGTACCGCCACAGAGGATAAAAACGTAGTGTGTTATTGATGATTCTGACATAAAGCGTCTGTTTCCTTTTTAAAGTTTAGCATGAAATTTTTAGTAGAAAAATTTTGAGCATTAAGTCGGCAATCTTTTGAAGAGAAATTTTTTGATGTAAATTTTTTTAGAGCCTCAACTAAACTTTCAACTGATTGTTTCTTAAAAAAAAGTCCAGTTTTATTAGCCAAGACAGTTTCAGTCAATCCCCCTTTTTGATAAGCAATGACGGGTTTGCCACAAGCTTGGGCTTCAAGAGAAACTAGTCCAAAGTCTTCTAGCTGAGGACAGATTAAAGCTTGACAGTTTTGATAAAGAGAAAGAAGTTTTTGATGATTAACCTGGGTGAACAACTTAATCTTTGAATCATTAAGGGAGCTGATGAGCTTGTTAATTTTTTGTTGCTCCCTCCCCTGGCCGACAATGATTAGTTTTTGATTAAGTTGATGACAAGCATTAATGGCTAGATCAATTTTTTTGTGTGGCACTAAGCGAGAAACTAGTAAAAAATAATCATTGCTAGTTTTAGTAGTGGCTGGGGTGAAAAAAGAAGTATCTATCCCGGGGTAAATAACTTTGGCTTGGCGGTGGTATATGTCGCTAATTCGTTTTTGGACTGTTTTTGAATTACAGAGATAATAATCAGGTCTTTGGGCATAAATTAAATCGCTTTTTTTATATTGCTCAACAATTTTTGAAAGTGGCCACCGATATTTATTTTGATAAATATGACGATTAACATTGTGTAAATAGCAAATAAAGGTTGAGTCGGGAGGAGTTAAAAGACAATGTCCAATAGTAGAAGAGGTGGAAATGATTAAATCGTATTGAGAAAAATCAAACTGTTCTAAAGCGATGGAGTACAAAGGGGTGTAGACAATTGGGTTTGATTTAGAAAAAGGAAGCTTGTTAATAAAAGAGGTAATTACTTTTGTTTTTTCAGGTAACCATTTGGTTTTATTAGGGTCATAAACTAAAGTGTAAATTGGAGCGTCTGGATAAATTTTAATTAGATCAAGTAAAACCTTTTCAGCACCACCCCACTGATTTAGCCAGTCATAAAACAGAGCTACTTTTTTAATAGTCATAACAACTTTTGATAAACAGCCATGCTTTCTTTTGCACAAGTATCCCAAGAATATTTTTTTACTTGTTGATGGCCAAGTTTAAGTAATTTTTGTCTTAAAGTCGAACTCTTTTTTAACTGATTAATTTTTTTTATTAAATCATCAGGATTATAAGGATCAAAATAGAGAACAGAATTTCCATAAATTTCAGGAAGACAGCTGGAGGTTGAGGATATTACTGGACAATTTAGAGCCATGGCTTCAAGACCTGTTAAACTAAAACCTTCCATTAAAGAAGGATGAACCAGGGCTAAAGCATTTTTATAAATTTTAATGAATTGATGGTCATCAATATATCCTAAAATTTCAACTTGTTTTTGAAGTTTAAGTTCTTTGATTTTTTTACTTATCTTTTGAGTGAAGTAATTTCTAGCAGAAATTATTTTTAATTTTAAATGAGGTAACTTTTTTAAAGCCAACAAGAGTACTTCAATATTTTTGTGAGGGTAAAGATTACCAGTATAGATTAAATAGTTGCTGGCTTTTGAGATTGTGTTTTTGTTTTCTTTTAAAAAGAAAGAATCAACTGCTTCATAGGTAGTGACTACCCTTTTTTTGTTTAAATGATATTTTTTGATTAAAAAATCACGCCAGTAATTACTGGGGACAATGATTTGATTTGTCTTGACGGTTAAATTAACAAGAATTAAGTAAAAAAAATATTTTATTTGATAAAAAAATTGATTTTGAGTGGTGGTTTCTTTACCTTTTGAAAAATGTTTGATTAAGTCATGAATGGTAACTACGGATTTTTTGAAATAGAAAAGAGGTTTATTAAAGTGGGTAAAGTGAACCAAATCGGCGTTTAATCGATAGATGATAAAGGGTAAGACTAATTGCTCTTTTAAGGAATAATGTTTAATATCAGTTTCACAATAATTAAAAGAAGTACCCAAATCTTTAATTATTTCTTTTTTTAAATCCCGATAAACAATTAGAGTAAATTTGTATTTATTAAAGTTGGGTAGCTGAGATAGTGATTTGAGAAGATTTTTAGTGTAGCGCCCAATACCAGTGTGTTTTGAGCCGTAAAGACGTGCATCAATAACAATGTGTTTCATAAATATTTGGCCTTAATTACTCTTTTTACCTCTAATAATTTAATGCCTAAAAGAACAAGACCTCTAAGTACTTTTGGATATTTAGAAAATAGATTTAATTGATAGAAAGTTCTCATGGCCTGAGTGCTGGCTTTGGCTGCACGAATTTTAGTTTCTCTTGAGGCCTGAGTGAACTTTTTGCTTTGATTAATAATACCTGAGGAAATTCCTTGAAAATGAATTATTTTACAATGAGGGTTAAAGAAAAGATTAAAGCCGTGCTGTTTAAGTTGATAACAAAAATCTAAGTCTTCTCCATAGAAAAAATATT
>CAZEKY010000006.1:4802-13144 GCA_964512875.1 uncultured Gammaproteobacteria bacterium | reverse complement strand
CCGTGAGCAAAACCACGATTATCTTTTAAAAGTAAGTATTTAAAATTATTAGATTTAATTTCTTGAGAATACAAAATACTTTTATCAGTGGAGTTATTGTCAACAATGATTACCTCAAAGTGATAATCGGGTAACTTAGATTTAGTAATGCTTTTAAGACATTTTTTAAGATAGTCACCGGAATTGTAGTTTAAAATAATGACTGATAAATCCATTTATTTTGTTATTTCTTGATAAATCTGGTTTAAACCTTTAACACTGTTTTGGTAAGAATATTTTTCACTAATTAATTTGTTGGCTTCCTCTCCCATCTGAGTTCTTTTTTTATCATCTTTTAAAAGATCAATAGCGTTTTTAGCCACATCGTCATATTCACATATAATTGATTGTTTGTAGTTATCAATTCTAATTCCACCCATACCTTCTGGAGTGGTGATAATAGGTAGACGGCAAGCCATTGCTTCTAAAAACTTATTACGGCTGCCTCCCCCACTACCCATTGGAGCAACTAAAACCCAGGTGTATTGATAGAAAAACATCGGATCATTATCTTGGCCATCAAAACCAGCTTCTTGAACAATAATGTCTGGTGTTTGATAGTGACCGTAATAATCTGGAGCACCTCGACCGATGATATAAAATTTACAATCGGGAACTGCTTTTTTAATAGCTGGCCAAGAATCTTTAATAATCATTTCGACCGATTCTCGATTTTGCATCCATTTCATGTTTGATACTCCAAAAAGAATTGAAGGAAATGGGCTTTTTTTAGTTTTTGCTTTTGTTTCAAAAAACTTGTTATCGACTCCGTTTTGGAAAAGTTTAATGTCATCCCTGCCAGTGATTTTAGAAATTATTTTTTGATCTTCTTCAGCAAAAGCAACCACTGTGTGGGTGGTTCTCCAGTAGCGAGTTTCCCAATACTTTAACTTCATGACATCAAGCCAAAGAAGAGGATAAATTAATTTTCTTAAACCTTTTACAGTATCGATGTAGTGCTGATAAACAGCAAACTCAATAGTTTGATCAACTAAAACAATAGGAATTTCTTGTTTGGGAATGTTGGGCATTAAGTAGAAACATTCACAGTGAATTAAATCGTAATTTCCTTGATGTAATTCTGATGTAATGGTTTCTTTTAAGTCTTTGCTAATATAGTTGGTAACTAAAAAAGGATAAGTGCTAAAAGCGGTATAAAGAATTTTTTTAAGATCCCAAGTTTTACCTCTTTTAACCACAATAACTTTTTTACAAAAAGGTTTTATTTCCTCAAGACCTTCTTGATCTCGACTAAAACAAATTAAGGTAATATCGTTTTCAGCAGCGAGATATTTAATCGAGTAATAGGAACTGTTTTGACCACCCGACTGTGCTCTTCTTGGGAGATAAGGGGTGATCATTAAAATCTTTCTTTTATTTTTCATCTTTGAAATTTAAAACTTGATAATAAAAGGCCATCATAATCCAAAAAAGATAAGCGGTCTTGGAGGCCTCAAAAACGTCAATAAAAATTGCATTAGCTAGTGTGGTAATCAGACATCCCAAAAAGATTAGAGAAAGTTGGTGTTTGAAGGTGAGTTTTTTCTTAAAAATAAAAGGAAGAGTTTTAAAAATAAAATAAAGATGAATAATAGCAAAGGTGGAAAAGCCTAAAAGACCACTTTCGCCTAAAGCTCTAAGATAATCATTATCAGTAGCCAAGGTAATAGATCCAAGACCAGTACCGGTAATCATGTTTTTGTTAAAAGAGCGAAGGGCTCTGGGCCATTCAACATTAAAACGAATTTCCCCTGACCTGGCGACTCCGGCGTCAATGTCAACTGTTGGATAAATATCAAGAGAGGTGTGACGAACAATAGTTGGCGTTGGCGCTACTGGTTTGCCAGTTGGAGTTTTAGTAACGACTGCGACAACAGGTGTAATGGTTGGAACGATAGTTGGGGTTGGAGTAACTTCGTTTTTGGGTGGGGTTTTAATAATTTGATTTTTTAAAGCAGGAATGGTGGCGATAAGTCTTTGACTTAAATCTTGAGAACTGAACATACTAATAATAACAACTGCACTAAAAGGTAAAATCCAAAGATATTTTCTTAAAAAGAAAAGAGTAACCGCGATACCTCCTAAAAAAGCAAAAATAGAAACTCTTGAAGCGGTAAAAGTGAGAATAGGGTAAGAGAGAAGCCAAACTAAAAGACTGCTGTATTTTATAATTTTGTTTTTACTTAAAACAAAAACAGCCGCAATGATGATTAAGGCGACGCTTAAAAAGGCAGCTAAATCATAGTGACCAGCAAAAGTGGAACTGATACGAGTCCAAATACTCATTTGAAGAAGTTGGCCTTTTGAGAATTCCTCGTTCATGGTGGAGATAACTGGAAAACTTAAATACTTTTGACCATAGCCAAAAAGGGTGACAAAAAATGTTGAGATTAAAAGAAAAATGTAGTTAAACTTAAGATCGAATTTATTTTTGACACTCTCAAGAGCAATAAAAAAGAGAGAAATATACTCAAAACGACGAGCCAGGTGTAGAAAAAGAATTTTGGGAGAATCAATCTGATAAATTAAAAAGGCGGTGACAAAACTGGCAATTATGGCAATAAAATAGGCAATAAAAAGTTTAGTGATTTTAATTTTAAAAACTGGGAAGCGATGAATAATTTGATAAATACCCCAAATTAAAATGGCCAAAGCAACAATGATATCGTCAAATCTAATGGCGACATAAGTACCACTAACACTTGATAAAGGAAATTTGGGATAAAGAGGAATGAAAAGAATTAAAACAGCAATTATTGGTCGAAAGATATTTATTTTTAAATTTTTGAACATGTTTGGAAGTAAAGAGAGGCAGTGTTTTGCTTACCTCTAATAGAGTATATAACAGCACGACAGAAGGCATTGATTTTAATTAAGTGCTTCACTAAGGCATACTGATTTTTTTTATGTTTTTTGAAAAAAGCTAATACTCCGCGATACTCATTAATGATGGGATCTATTTTGTTTCTACTAGAAGCTCCCCCAAGATGAATAATTTGTGGTCCAACTAGATACCAGGTTTGAAATTGAGGGTTTTCTTTTTTAATTCTGTAAGAGAGTTCTACCTCTTCTCCATACATAAAATAATTTTCATCAAAGCCTTTGGTTGTTTTTAAATGTGAATTTCGAATCATCATAAAAGCTCCAGTAACCCAATCTTGTTGATGATCTTTAAGATAAAAAGAATCGCGAGTATAAAAACTGGGAGTATGAGGATGAAAAGGTTTAATAATTTTGTTTACAAAAGGAAGATCATCTAAGCTAAAAGACCAGGTAAAAACATTTAATAAAGTTGGGAAAAACCCACCAGAGGCCTGAATACTTTTATCCTTGTTTAACAATTGAGCAGTGCAAACAGAAGCTTCTGGATGAGAAGCTAACCAGTTTAAGCTTTGACTAATGGCCGAGTGAAGTACAATGGTGTCAGAGTTTAGCAATAAAATATAATTTCCTTTAGCAATTTTTAATCCTTGATTATTAGCCTTACCAAAACCAAAATTATTTTTGTTTTTAATTAACTTAACTTTTTTAAATTTTTCAATTTGTAAAATTGAATCATCTTGAGAGTTGTTGTCGACAACAATGATTTCACAAGGAATTTGTTCTTTGCTGCTGATTTTGTCTAAATCAAAAGTTAAACCTTTATCTTTAAAAATTGACTCAAGACAATCAGTAGTAATTTTACTGGTATTAAAGGAAACAATAATTATTGATAAAAGAGGATTAATCATTTTTTTTCTTTAAAAAAGAGAAGTAGAGGGAGAGAATAATAAAGAAAGAGCTTTGGGTAAAAAAGAAAGCAAAGAGTCGTTTTTCTTTTGAAACAGGGATGGTTTTAATAGTAACTTTAGCCTTGTATTCTTTACCTTTAAAAAGAAGCTTGTTGACAACTCTTTTTTCAGCTTTAGTAAAAACATCATTTTCCCATTCAAAACCGTTTATGTAGAGAGATTCTTTAAAAGGAAGAACATATTCTTCAAAGTAATAACTTTGAATAGTGTCTTTAATCACCTCTTTTGATTTCTCTGGTGGATGGTTAAGAATTATTCTAAATAAACCACTGTAATATGCTTTGTAAAAATTCATTACCTCGGTTCTGGTCATATTGGTGTAATAAGCTGAAACGTTGGCCAGCTGAACAGTGTCCCCTGGTTCGTCAGACTTAACACTATTAACTAGATCTGGAAGAGTTGGGGTGGGAGCAATAAGGTAAAGAATGGCAAAAATATTAAAAATAAAAAATACCGTTATTAATATTTTTTTAATCATAGACTATTGAAACAACATGGGACGACCAAGTTTATAAACAGGATTTTTATTTTCTCGGTCGGCTATTTTTTTAGCAGGCACCCCTCCCCAAATTTCAAAGTCAGGAATATCTTTGGTCACGACAGCCCCAGCAGCGACAACAGCCCCTTTCCCAATAGTAATATTGGGTAAGATAATGGCTCTTGGTCCAATAAAAACGTAATCACCAATAGTGACTGGCCCAAAAGAATTTTCGTAATTAGCGGAGTGAATATTATGTTCGTCGTTATAAATTAAAACCTGACTAGCAATGCCAACGTGGCTACCAATGGTGAGTTTGTCTCGTCCGTCTAAAAAACAATGATCACCAATAATGGTGTCATCACCAATTTTTATATTGCTAGGATTAAAAAAATTAGCACCGATGTGAATGGTTGAACTTAGTGGTAAGTTAATTCCAGAAGCTAAATAAAAGATTTTTCGGATGACATGACTTGGAATATAACCGACAAAACGAAGAATCATTAGCCAAAATTCAAGAAAAATAGTTTGGATTCTAATAATTATTTTTTGAAATACTTCTTTAGTCGCCAACTTCTTGCCAGTACGATCTTTCATATTTTTAGTTTAGCAAATGAATAGCTGCCTGTCTTGTAGTTATCAACATTGAAAAAATAATAATTTAACTAAATTTTTTAAAAAGTGCCACTAGAGTTTTGGCACTATTATCCCAAGTGAAAAAATCAGCTCTATTTTTGGCCAGTTGGGTCATTTTTTTAAGTTTAAGTGAGTCAATTTTTTGAAAATCAATTAGTTTTTTAACTAGATCTTTTTTGTCAGATGGGTTGAAATAAAAAACAGTGTCCTTGGCAACTTCTTTTAATGGTGGGATGTCACTACAAATAACTGGAGTCATTAACTTCATGGCTTCAATTATGGGGATACCAAAGCCTTCGTAGATGCTTGGCATAATTAAGGCCTTGGAGTTTTGATAAAGAGTTGTTTTTTGAGTTTCACTAACAAAGTCGGTGAAAACAACAGAGTCTTGCATCTTTTCTTTTTTAACAGTTTCAAATATTTCATCAAAAAGCCAACCTTTTTTACCAGCAATTACTAATTTAAAATTATCTTTGTTTTCTTTTAAAAATAGAGAAAAAGATTCAATTAAAAATGGCAGATTTTTATTTGGTTTTAGAGTACCAAGATAGAGAAAATATTTTTGGGCTTCAATCTTAAAAGAAGTTAAGATTTCTTTTTGGGTTTTAATGTCAATTTTACTGGGCTCAGAGACTCCGTTATAAGCAATGCTAATTTTATTGGAAGCTATTTGATAAGTCTCTTCAATCTCTTTTTTAGAAAAATCAGAAACAGTAACAATGTGAGCTGCTTTTTTAATAGAATCTTTAGTCCAATTAATTAATTGATAAAGATCTTTTTTGTTAAACTGCTGTTGGAATTTAAGATAACCTAAATCATGAATGGTGGGAATGGTCGGAAAAGGTGAAAATTGAGGTGAATAGTGACTGGGTGAATAGAAAAGATTTAATTTTTCTTTTTGAGTAAAAAGATGGAGAGGTAAAGCAAACTTGGTCCAAAGTTTTTTTGGTCCAAAAACGCGATAATGCCAGTTGTTTTTTTCCTTTGGTAAATCAGATAAAGGTGCCTCTTTTAAATAAATTAAGTACTGATTTTGATTATCTAGATGATAAAGGCTATTTAAAATATTAAAGGCATATTGACCAACCCCGACACGATTTTTAATGTTGGCTTCGTTACCATCAATACCGATGATCATAGACTTTGATAAACAGATAAGGTTTGCTTGGCTGTTTTTATCCAGTCAAATTTTCTTGCTTGAATAATACCGTTTTGTGACAGTTGCCTTCTAATGGCTGAATTTTTAATCATTTTAGTAATGGCTTTTGTAAGATCCTGGGTTGAATAAGGATTGACATAAAGGGCTGAATCTCCGGCAACTTCTGGCATGGAAGAAAGATTGCTAGTGATAATGGGAGTGGCAACTTTTAAGGATTTAACTAAAGGCAGACCAAAACCTTCATAAAGAGAGGGGTAAGCTAGGCAAAGAGCACTGGCATGAAGAGCGACCATGTCTTTTTCTGGAATAAAGCCTAAGATCTTAACAAAAGGATCTTTGATGCCATCAACATCCTGTCCCCAACCATATTTTCCAGCAATAGCCAAACTGACCTGACAGCTTGGATTGGCTTTTTTAAAAGCGACAAAAGCATCAATTAATCTTTTTAAATTTTTTCTTGGCTCTCTGGTACCTTGAGCTAAGATAAAACGATCAAGATCATATAGTTTTTTAATTCTTTCTTTCTTTTTAAGTTGCTTGTCTTTAGACAGTTTTAAGAACTGGGCATACTTGTCCTCAGCAGCTTCGTAAATTACTTCGACTTTTAAAGGATTGATCTTGGGGTATATTTTTAATAAATCTTTTTTAGTGCTTTGAGAAACGCAGATAAATTTGAAACATTTTTTAGCGGCTAATTTCATTTTGTTTTTATGAGCTTTAATTACTTTTGGATGATGCCATTCAGGGTGAATAAAAGGAGTTAAGTCGTGAACGGTGGTAATTATTTTACTTTTAAAAGATGGTGGTTGGGTCCAGTCTGAAGCATGAAAAAGATCACATTTACCGATAAAAAATTCTAAAGGAAAAAGACGAAGTTGATTCCATAAAATTTGAAGTATGGTTGGAGGTATTTTGAATTGATAGATTTTAACATTGCTATGTTTTTTTTTGATTTCAATAATTTCAGTGGGTAAAGGGAGTCGAAGTGAAGAGTAAAATAATTTATAGGAGTTGACCTTGTCAATCTTAACCAGGTTTCGAACGAGATTTAACGTATAGTTGCTAACTCCAGTTTTATAAGGAATAGACGAGATATCGATACCGATGATCATATTTTATGATTAGATTCTATCAATTTTTGAAGACTTTTTCGTTTATTAAACATTTTTGGAGTATTTTGAATTATTTCTATAGATGTTTTTATAAAGTCTAGAGGGAAAAGATAAAAGACTTTCCATCCATAAACTTGAATGCTTTGACGAAGAAAATAAGAAAGATTTTTTAATCTTTGAATTATTATTTCTGGTAAGTTGATAATAAAATCTTTTAAAGAATAGTTTTTGATGATGATATAAAACCAGTTTCGATAAGAAAGACGACTACGAAGATTCTTCATTAAGTTACTGGTGGCTCCGCCAAGATGGTAAGAAAGAGCTTGAGGAACATATAAAGTTTTATATTTTAATCGATGAAGTCTTAAAGACAAATCAAGATCTTCTAGGTAAGCAAAAAAATCTGCATCAAAGAGTCCGGCTTTCTCAATTATCTTTTTTTGATAAACAACCAGTGAGGCAGGAGCGCCAAAAATAATTTCATTTTGAGATTTTTTAAACACTTTAGGGTTAAAAACTTTATCGTTGGAAATATTTAAAGCTTTGCCTGAATAGAAAAACTTTAAACCCTGAGATTCAAATTTAGTGCCATCTTTGTTAAGTACAGTGCCATAAAAAGTACTGATTTTTCCTTTTTTGTTTTGCTCAATTGTTTTGGACATTATTTTAAACCAGTCTTTATCAATAGTGATGTCATTGTTAAGCAAAACAACATACTCATGTTTAGCTTTTTGAATCCCCTGATTAACACTTTTAGCAAAACCAAAGTTACTTGAATTTAAAATAATGCTGAAATGATAGTTTTGAGAAATAATGCTTTCAAAAATCTTAAGACTATTATCAGTAGAGGCATTGTCAACCAGAATTATTTCAAAGTTGGAGCGCGGACAATTATTAATTCCTTGTTTAAGAGAAAGAAGAGATTCTTTTAATAATTCTTCCCCGTTAAAATTAGGGATAATTATTGAAAAATTAGTCATTAATTTTGGATAGATCAATAACGTCTCCAATTTTTAAATTGATTTTTTGAGAGTCATTAGCATTTAGCTCTAAGACATATTTGGCCGGACTTTTATTTTGATAAGTTTTGGTGGAATTGGTATCAAGTGCTGTTTGAATATCGACAA
>CAZEKY010000006.1:0-4702 GCA_964512875.1 uncultured Gammaproteobacteria bacterium | reverse complement strand
GCAATAACTATGGATAAAGGAATAGTAAAAATTAAGATATTTTTTGCCATATTTGGTTCCCCACTTTGTTCCAAGTGTAATTATTTTTAACATAATTATAGCCACTTTGACCTAGTTGAGATGCTATTTTGGGATTATTTAACAAGTATTCAATTTTTTTACTTAAGTCTTTTTGATTGTTAACTTTAAAAGTTAAACCTCCTTGTGTTTTATTAACAAGTTCTTTGAGAGGTGGAAGATCGCTACAGATGACAGCTTTTTTTCTAGCCCAGGCTTCAATTAAGACTAGGCCAAAACTTTCTTGGTTGGATGCTAAAACTAAAAAAGAAGAAGAATCAATTATCTTGGCTAAATCTGATTGTTTAAAATTAAATAATAAATTAATTTTACTTTTAACCTTTGGATCGAGGGATTTAATCAACTTGTTAATTTTGGGAAAGTAAAGACTTTTTTGACCAGCAATAGTAAGTTTTGAATCAGCTTTTAAATCATTAAAAGATTTGATGAGAAGATCAACTCCTTTGTGAGCTGCCAAAGAACCAATAAAAAGAATATTATTTGTTTTTACCCTGATAGCTTTTTCTTTTTTGATTAAAAATTTTTCATCAACACCATTACCGGCAAGAATAATTTTTGAAGCTTTGATTTTAAATTTATTTATGAAAAGATCACTTTCGGATTGGCTTAAGGTCCATAAATAATCAGCTTTTTTTAAAGCCTTAATTAAAGGTTTTTGGTAAAAGTTTTTATCACTTGAGTGAAAGGAAGCATTAACTAGAAGTTTTGCTTTAGTGATTTTTTTAAAAAAATTAGCATAAAAAATGATAGTAGTAGGTAGTGGTCCGGCAATGATTAGGTCAGGTTTAAATTTAGTGATTAAGATAACTGATTTGATAAAAGGTATAAGTTTAAAGATGGGACCTTTTTTAAAAACAGAAAGGGTTTCGTTTTTTAAAAATAGATTAATAAATTTTATTGGCCGATAAAGTCGATGATAAAGAGGAATTTTTAAATAATTTTTAGCAATAGCTTTAGATTTTTTGTAGTTATTTTTGACAAAATCGTCAGTACTAGAACAATCAGAAGATAAATAAAGAGTTTGGTGATGATTTCTTTCAAAGTACTCCCCTATTTTATTAATTACTCTTGAGCCTCCGTCAACGGCTGGAGGGAAAATATGGCTGATTAAAAGAATTTTCATGAAAATTTAGTGATAGTTCCATTATCCTGTACTAATATGTACAGGATAACATAACTATCAGGTTTAAAAATTCAAATTTTGAAGGTTTTTTATTTAAGTCTTTTTTTAGTTAAAAATTATTAAATAACTTCTTGATTATATTATTTTGTTAGTTTAATCTATCTGTAGCTTTGTCAAGAGTTTTAGCTAAAAAGCTAAAACAGCAACCGAGTCTTTAGAAGATCGCGGTGCTTTATCTAAATTCTTAGATAGACAAGCCTCAATTATTTATTAATAGGAGGAAAAAATGAATTATCCCCTTTTTGTTTCAGAGTCGGTATGTGCTGGTCATCCAGATAAAATTTGTGACCAGATATCAGATGCAGTGTTAGACAGTGCTTTAAAGATAGATAAAAATGCCAGGGTGGCGGTTGAGACCATGGTGACGACTAATAAGGTGACAATGGAGGGAGAGGTAACTTGTAACTCTTTTATTGATTACCAACAGATTGCTCAAAAAGTAATTACTGATTTGGGCTACGATAAAAAAGAATTTTCCTTTGATAAAGACGCTCAATTTGATATTGCGATTCATCAACAATCAAAAGATATTGCCATAGGTGCTGATAATGATGGTGCGGGTGATCAGGGAATGATGTTTGGTTACGCTTGTAGAGAAAGTGAGCAGTTAATGCCGCTGCCAATTGTCTTGTCACATGAGCTTTGTCGAAAAATGGACGAAATGCAATTTGGAGAATTAAAATATCTGCGTCCTGATGGGAAAGCTGAAGTTTGTGTCTCTTATGAAAAGGGAAAAGCAATTAAGGTTGAAAAAATAATATTGGCAAAACCTTTTGATCCAAAGGTTAACAAAGAAGAAGTAAAGACTGACTTGTACCAAATGGTTGTTTTACCGGTTTTGGAAAAATATAAAATGAATTTGCTAAAAGAGAGTGAGGTTGTTTTAAATGGAACGGGTAATTGGGAAATTGGTGGTCCGGCTAGTGATACTGGTTTAACAGGTAGAAAGATTGTGGTTGATACTTATGGTGGCATGGGAAGAATTGGTGGTGGTTGTTTTAGTGGAAAAGATCCAACCAAGGTTGATCGAAGTGGTGCTTATGCAGCTCGCTTTATCGCCAAAAACATTGTGGCGGCAGGACTGGCTGATAGATGTGAGGTGCAGCTGGCATATGTGATTGGTCATCGAGATCCAATCGGAAAGTCAATTGAAACTTTTGGAAGTGAAAATAAATCTATAGAAGTGATTAATGATTTTGCTTGGAATTTACTTGATTTATCAGTTAAGGGAATTATCGACTTTTTTGACTTAAAAAGAGCAATTTATCAAAAAACTGCCAGATATGGTCATTTTGGCTATCAAGAATATCCATGGGAGAGGGTGCTTTAATGATAAAATGACTTATTAAAAGTTAATTTTCTTATGATTTTAATTGTTGGTGGAGCTGGTTATATTGGCTCTCATGTTAATAAAGCATTAAATAAAGAAGGTTATCAAACAGTTGTTTTTGACAATTTATCTTCAGGTAAAAAAGACTTAGTAAAATGGGGTGAATTTTTTGAAGGAGATCTGGGGAAAATTGAAGATATTCGGGGGGTGTTTAAAAAATATTCAATTGATGCTGTAATGCATTTTGCGGCTTTTAAGGCAGTTGGAGAATCGGTAGTTAATCCTCAAAAATATTATAAAAACAATGTGTCTAATACTTTAAATCTATTTGAAGTAATGATGGAAAACAAAGTAAACAAATTTATTTTTTCTTCATCAGCCGCAGTTTATGGTACTCCTCAATACATTCCTATTGATGAAAAACACCCACAATCCCCAATTAATCCTTATGGTGAAACAAAACTAACAATAGAACACATCATGAGAGATTATAGTGCTGCTTATGATTTTAAATATGTGTCTTTGAGATACTTTAATGCCTGTGGGGCAGATGTTGAGGGTGAAACTGGAGAGTGGCAAGGTAGTAGTGCCAACTTAATTCCAATGATCCTTGACGCTGTAATTGGAGCCAGAGAAGACATTAAAGTTTTTGGCACTGATTATCCAACTAAGGATGGTACTTGTATTCGTGATTATATTCATGTGACAGATTTGGCTCAAGCTCATGTTTTGGCCTTGAAATATCTGACAGATGGAGGCCAGAGTGTAGCTTTGAATTTAGGCAATGGAAATGGTTTTTCAGTTAAAGAAGTGGTTGAAATGGTAAGAAAAGTAACCGGTGTTGATTTTAAGGTAGTTAACGCTGACCGAAGAGCTGGCGATCCCCCTGAGTTAATTGCCGATTCAACAAAAGCTAAAGAATTATTAAAATGGGAAGCTAAATATTTTGATTTAGAAACAATTGTTAGCAGTGCTTGGAACTGGCATAAACAATTTAAAAAATAAGCTATGTTTTTAAACAAAAAAGGACAGCTGAGTAATAAAGAAGTATTAATGGTGAACACTTTTTGGTTAAGTGCCATTGAACTTTTCTCAAAAATATTACTGTTTATCATTACCCTGTCTTTAGTTAGATACTGGGGAGCAAGTGAATTTGGAGCTTTTAATTTAGCTTTTGCCTATGTGGCTATTTTTGCCGTTTTGGGAGATTTTGGTTTAGCCACAATTACAGTTAGAGATGTAGCTAAAGACAAAAGCTTGAGTGAAAAGTATTTCTCTAATTTAATGGGGTTAAAGTTAGTCTTATCAGTTTTGGTGATTATTTTATTTTTACTATCTTTAATCTTTAATCGAAACGTTTCGGTGGTTTTGCTAACGGCTACTTTGTCTTATTACTTAAGCCAAGTATTTAATGGAGTATTTTTAGCAATTTTTCAGGCTTGGGAGAGAATGGATTTGGTTTTTTGGAATAAATTACTTTATTACCTGGGAATGTTAATATCAGCTTTTTTGGTGATTTTTCTAAAGAAAAACGCTGTCTTTTTGGTCTTAGGATATACCCTAATAACAATTTTGGTAACACTTGTCGGTATCTGGCAGTTAAAGGTATTAAAAATTAAATTTAAGGTTGCCTTTAATTATGAATTTTGGAGGGAGCTAATAATTGAAGCTCTACCTCTTTTTGGAATGACTTTGGCTACAGTAATTTATTTAAACAACGATACTTTGTTAATTGGCCGAATTTTGGGGACAGATCAAGTTGGTTGGTACCAGAGTGCTTATAAAATCTTGTTTGCTTTTCAGAGTATTAACGTGGTTAATTATGCCGTGTTTCCGAGATTAAGTGTGCTTTTTAATGAAAAGAAAAAAGATGTTTTTAATAAAATTATTAAAATTATCATTTTATTATCACTGATAACCTTGGTTCCCCTGGCGGGAATAATAAGTTGGCAAAAAGAGATGATAATGAAGCTGATTTACGGCCAATCATTTGTGGTTGCCTCAAAGGTAATGAGTCTTTTAGTTTGGGCAGGAGTCATTAATTATTTTAGAGTTTTTGTTTCTAATTTATTGATTATTAAAAAGAAACAGAAATTTGTTTTTGCAACAGT
>CAZEKY010000005.1:12978-20870 GCA_964512875.1 uncultured Gammaproteobacteria bacterium | reverse complement strand
TTCAAATTGAAATCCTTTTTTGTTTTTCATTTCTGTTTGAATCAGATTAATTAAATGGAGGTAGTCTTTGGCAGTGGCACTTCCTTTGTTGATAATAAAATTAGCATGAGTGAGACTAATTTGAGCATCTCCGTAACTTTGACCTTTAAGATTTAATTCTTGATCAATAATCATTCCTGCAGGAGAATCTTTGTTTGGGTTTTTAAAAACACAACCAAGAGAGTTCATTGGTTGAACTAGAGATTTTTTTTGAATAATTTTTAAAACTTCTTTTTTTGCTGTAACCCCATCTCCTGGTGCTAACTTTAAAGTTGCAGAAATAATAAAAGTGTCAAAATATTGAACTGAATCAACATACTGAGAAAAAAAATCTTTAACACCATGAATGTTGCCAGCAATGGCTCCACCCAGGGTGGAGGGGATATAAGCAAATTGCTGTAAGCCTAAAAGATCATGATTAAGGCTGTAATTGATTAAAGAAGACAATTGAGTGCCAGAGGAGGCCTTGATGGTGTTTTTATCGAGCAATTCTATTTCATTACTGTCGTTTTTTATTACAAGCCCTCGAATTCCTTTGTCGGCTATTAAAATATTGGAACCATTACCAATAACAGTAACCGGAATCTGATGTTTTTTGGCTAAATCTAGGGTAACTAAAAAGTCTGATGTAGACTTAAGGTGAACAAAAATATCGGCAGGTCCACCAATATTAACAGTGGTGTATTTGGCCAACGAGTGATTTCGTTGGATGTCTAAATCGGGAAGCGCTTTTTTTAATTCAGAATAGAAGATCTCTGTTTCCATATAGAAATTATAGCTTAATTACTTTTCAAGAGAAGTGAAAACAATTTATTTATTATTTTGAAGCTAGTATTTATCTTGTAATATAATTGTTAATTAATAATAATAACATATAGGATGTTAGTGTGGAAAAGTGAAGAACTTTTAAAATATCCTATAACTTATTTGTTTATTTTACAACGTAATTTGTTAATATAAGTCATGATATTGGGAATAGATCCAGGCTTAGCGAATACCGGCTGGGCAATATTAAAAGATGAAGAGACTTTGGTCTGTTGTGGGTGCTTAAAAACAAAAATCGTTGACAATTCAACATTTAGGCTAAATCAAATTTATGAAGAAGTTGAAACTTTAATTAAAAAATACCAGGTAACAAAAATTGCCTTTGAAACTTTATTTTTTGCCAAAAATGTAAAATCAGCCTCAAAAGTGTCTGAAGCAATTGGGGTGATAAAAGTGTGTGGAGAGAGGAATAAAATTGAAGTCGTGGGTTTTACTCCACTGCAGGTAAAAATGTCTTTAGTTGGTTATGGTCGAGCTGAAAAAGAACAAGTTGAGGTAATGGTTAAGGAGATGCTTCATTTAAAGGAAAACATTAGTCCTTCTCACGCCTCAGATGCAGTAGCGATTGCCCTTACTTGTCTATTTACCAATAAAGAGTTAATACTTTGATATATTTTGGATAGTATTAGATATTAAATAAATCGTGGGAAATAAATAAAAGTTGTTTGGTCAATAAATCATTGAAAGGGGAGAAAATATAAAAAGTGAAAAAAAGATAGATGTAAGATTGAAAACTCTAAAATATTTTTTGACAGATATTGACCGTATTGATTAAGAAAAAATAGAAAATTATTAAAAATAATCTTTGGCTAATCTTCGGGTTTAGTGTAAAATGAGGTTATGATTTCTAGTCTAAAAGGAAAAATTTCTAGAATTGGTAACAATTTTGTGGAGATTGAGGTTCATGATGTCGGCTATTTAGTTAGCTGTGGACAAAATTTTTTAAAACGTCGAAATATTGATGAGGAATTAAAAATTTATACTTACCAGTCAGTTTCAGAAAATGATGTAAGCTTGTTTGGGTTTGAAACTATTGATGAAGTCAATTTGTTTAAAATGTTAATTTCAGTCTCAGGAATTGGTCCAAAAACTGCGGCTCAAATAATGTCTTCCTCTGATGAAGCTTCGGATGGACGAGGAGCTGAAAATATAATTAAGGCAATTGCAGATGCTGATGTAAAGTTTTTTGAAAAGGTAAAAGGAATTGGCAAAAAAGGAGCCCAAAGAATAATTATTGATTTGAAATCAAAAATTGGCGGAATTGGAGAATTGGACTTAACTCAAGATGATGAAAAAGTTAAGGATGATGATTTAAGTTTAAGTTTAAATCAGCTTGGTTTTGATCGAAAAGAAATTGAAAAAGTAATTGTAAAATTACCAAAAGAACTAGAAAGCATTGAAGAAAAATTAGAATGGTGTCTAGCTAGCATTTAATATTAATTATGAGAGAAGATAAGAAAATAAAAAAACAAGAAGAAGAGACCTTGAGTAGTCCAATGGCTGAAATTAATGAAAAGATGGTTGAGAAAAGCTTAAGACCGCAAAAAATAGCAGAGTTTATTGGTCAAGAAAAATTAAAAGATCAATTAAAAATATTTTTAGAGGCGGCTAAAAGTCGAAGTGAGGCTTTGGATCATATTTTATTTTATGGCCCTCCAGGTTTGGGAAAAACGACTTTGGCTTTTTTAATGGCCAGGGAAATGGGGAGTAATATTAAAATGACTTCAGGCCCGGCATTAACTAGGGCGGGAGACTTGGCTTCTATTTTAACTGGATTAAAAAAAGGAGATTTTTTATTTATCGATGAAATTCATCGTTTAAATAAATTGGTTGAAGAAATGCTTTATTCGGCGATGGAAGATTTTGCTCTTGATATTGTTTTGGGTAAAGGACCATCAGCAAAGACTGTTAGGCTTAATTTGCAAAAATTTACCTTAGTGGGTGCCACAACTAGAATTGGTTTAATTTCAGGACCAATGAGAGATCGTTTTGGTTATGTACAGCAATTAGATTTTTATGAAAATAGAGATTTAAAAGAAATTATTGAAAGGACAAGTGAAGTATTAAAGGTCAAGATTGAAGGGGAGGCGGCAGCTTCAATTGCTAAAAGATCTCGAGGAACACCTAGAATTGCCAATCGGTTATTAAGACGAGTTAGGGATTATGCTCAGATTAAAAATGACGGCTTAATTAGTTTAAAAGAAGTTAATGATTCTCTAAAAATGTTAGGGGTTGACGAAGAAGGTTTGAGTGATGCAGATAGGAAGTATTTGGAAGTAGTAAAAAAGCAGTATGGTGGAGGTCCGGTAGGAGTGGAAAATATTGCAGCAGCCTTAACAGAAGATGTGGGGACAATTACTGAAGTCTATGAGCCTTTTTTAATGAAGAAAGGCTTAATTAAAAGAACTCCAAAAGGACGAGTATTGGTATAAAAAAGATTTTAAAAATATATTCGTTTTTCAAAAGCCTGGGCAGGTATTGTCAATATTATTCAGCCTGAATTCCAAGTAGCCAAAGAACAGCTTCTTTTCGATAACGTCGATCACCTCTGGCGTTAATGCGAATAGCTGGCAACTTACCTCTTTTACCCCATCTTTTGATGGTTAGCTTGCTGACACGGAGAAGATCCGCAACTTCAGCAACTGTTAAAAGATCTGGAAGATTATCAATGGAGACTCCATTAATTTTTTTTGGGGAAGAACTTTGTTTCACAAGGTTGTCTTGTGATTCTGTTTGATAGTCCATTGGTTGTGTCCTTTTATATCTAAATAATGATTAATTGATATCAGTTAATCACATTGGATATTTGTATGTCAATAATCAACTTTTTAGGAAAGTTATCTTTGGCCAAAGAAGTGAGAAATTTATCTTTTAAAGAAATTAATTTGTTAAAATTATTCATGGAATATAAAATTGCATTTTTTGGTGTTAAGAGTTGGGAGAGAGAAATAATAGAAAAAGAAATAATTAAGCTAGACAGTTTCGGTATTGGTATTTTCGAAAGTGAGGTTCAAGATAGCATCGAATTAGCTAAAAAATATGAAATCATTTCAACTTTTATTTATTCCAAAATGGATAAAGATCTTTTGAATCAATTACCTAATCTAAAAATGATTGCCGTACGTTCCACTGGGGTTGATAATGTTGATGTCCAAGAGTGTTTAAAAAGAAAAATTGTAGTGGCCAATGTGCCGACTTATGGATCAAAAACAGTTGCTGAATATACCTTTGCATTAATGCTTGGAATTACCAGAAAACTGGTAGAGGCACATCAGTCTGTTGAAGAGGGAGAATTTAGTCCTGAAGGGCTTACAGGGGTCGATTTGAATGAAAAAACTTTAGGAGTAATTGGAGTAGGTAATATTGGTCAAAATGTGGTGAAGTTAGCCAAGGCTTTTGGAATGAAGGTTTTGGGTGTTGATGAAAAGCTGGATGTGAGTATTGCTAAAAAAATTGGTTGTAAAATGGTTAGCTTGGAGGATTGTTTAAAAAATTCAGATATCGTCACTCTTCATGTTCCAGCCATTGCTGAGACTTATCATTTGATTAATAAGAAAAATATCAAAATGATGAAAAAAGGGAGCTATTTGATTAACACTTCAAGAGGACCGGTAATTGAAACTGAATCTTTAGTATGGGCCTTAAATAACAAGATATTGGCAGGAGCAGCTTTGGATGTAACGGAGGAAGAGAGTATGGTTGAAAGTATGAGTGTGGTTATGAGTAACAAGATGACAAAAGATAATTTACAAAATATATTAAGCTTTCATATGCTTAGAGATCGAGACGATGTTATTTTTACACCACATAATGCTTTTAATACTAAAGAGGCGATAGGAAGAATTATAGCAACGACAATCGAAAATATTAAAAAGTTTAGCGAAAATTAATTTCGGTGAAAGTCATCTTCAAGTCGAAGGATATCCTCTTCGCTTGATGGGTCTTTAGGATTGTTGTGAATCCAAATTTCAGCGACGATTCCTTCTTTTTGTAGACCACAAAGACGATGATTTTCTTCTGACTTAAGATTGATAGAATCGTTAGTGTTTAAAATTAACTCTTTATCATTGGCAACTACTTTAACTGGGCCTTGAACAACAAACCATTTTTCAGATCTTTTGTGGTGTAGCTGTAAAGATAATCTTTTGTTTTTTTCAACTAACAATATCTTAGGACTAATAAATTGACCTTGAGGATCAAAGCCAGGAAAAAATGATTTTAAAAAAGGAGAAAGTGAATCTGGGGAAATGCACCAAAAGGCACCCCATGGACGCATGGTGTCTTTTGAGGACACTGAAAGATTCTTCTCTTTTAACCACTTTTCAATTTTTTCAATGAGTTTCGTTTTTGTCATGCTTCATTATATAATAGATGAATGAAAACAGTAATAATATGCGGGGGTATCGGCTCAAAAATGTGGCCATTAAGTAGAAGTTCAATGCCAAAACACTTTTTGCCTTTAATAAACGGTAAATCTTTATTTCAACTAAATTATGAAGCGTTAAGAATGAAATTTTCTCCAAGTGATATTTTTTTACAAACGAATGAATTACAATCAAGAATTGCAAAAGAACAAATCCCTGAAATTTTAGATGAAAATATTTTTGTTGAACCAGAAATGAGAAATCAAGGTCCAGCAACTGGATTTGCCGCTGCTCAACTAATTAAAAGAGGTTTTGGAAACGAACCCTTTATTTTAGTTCAGGCTGATGATTTAAGAGAACCAGCAGCAAAGTTTTTGGACATGATTGATGAGATTAATAAAGTTGCAATAAGTGAAAATAAATATATTACTGGAGGTTTTGTCCCAAAGATGATTGTAAAGGGAGTTGATTATTTAGTTAAGGGTGATTTGGTTAGTGAAAATAATGGAGTAAAGATATATCAAGTGGCTGACTATATAGACAGAACAGAAGAAGATAAGATAAAAGAATATTTAGGAACAGATAAGTTGATGTTGCATACCAATCACACCACCATGACCCCCAACAGCTTGCTTGAAATGTATAAAAAATATAAAGAAGAATGGTATTTACCCTTGGTTGCAATTAGCGAGGGTGTTGATGTGGTAAGTGAATATGCCAAAATGCCAAAGGGAGCAATTGAAGAGGTAACAAAAATAGTTTATCGAGATGGGGGAGCTTTAGTAGCAGAACTTCCTTTTACGTGGGTAGATTTTGGAACTTGGGAGTCTTTGGCAAATTACAAAAAAGAAAAAGATGATTATGTTAGCGAAAATGTTTTAGAAATAGATAGCAATAATAATTTTGTTCATAAGCAAAATAATAAATATGTTGCCTTAATCGGAATGAATAATGTGGTAGTGGTCGACACTGGAGACGCTTTGCTAATAATGAGAAAAGAAGATAGTGGTAAAGTGGGACAAATAGTCGATAAATTAAAAGAAGAAAGTAGAGGCGAGCTATTATAAAAAATCTTTGACAACAAAAACCCCCTTTAAAAAAAGGGGGTTTTAAAATTTGAAAATAAATATTATTTAAGTTCAACTTGAGCACCAGCAGCTTCTAATTTTGCCTTAGCATCATTAGCAGCGTCTTTTTTCATGGTACCAAGATCAGCTGGACAAGCATCAACCATATCCTTAGCTTCTTTTAGACCAAGTTCTGGTTTGAATTCTCGAACAGTTTTGATGACGGCAATTTTATTGGCGCCAGCAGAGGTAATGACGACGTCAAATTCGTTTTTCTCTTCAACAGGAGCGGCAGCAGTGGCAGCACCAGCAGCGGTAGCAGCTACAGGAGCGGCAGCGACAGCTTTGACATCAAATTTTTCTTCTAGAGCTTTAACTAATTCGGAAAGCTCAAGAACTGAGAGTTCAGCAACAGAATCGATTATTTTTTCGATTTTTGCATTTACTTTTTTTTCTTCGGACATATTTTTTATATTAATTAATAAATAAAAATTATTATTTTGTTTTTTCTGAAATAGCTTTTAGGGTTAAAACCAACTGGCTTTGGTTAAAACGAAGAGCGTAAGCAAGTCTTTGTAAAGGATTTTTTAGACCACCGACAAATTGAGAAATAAGAGTGCTTTTTGAAGGTAAAGATAGAAATGCTTTTAACTCATCTAAAGAAAGTAGTTTTTTATCATAAATGCCATATTTAAAGCTGGTTTTTTCTTTACTGGCATTAACTTTGTCAATTTCTTTTAAAGGAGCGGTTTCATCTTCATTACAATAAGTGATCGCGGTAGGGCCAGTTAATTCTTGTGGTAGTTGAATACCAAGTTGATTTAAGGCTCTGACAATTAAAGAATTTTTAACGACTTCAATTTCACCACCATTGGCTTTAATGTTGGCTCTTAAGCTGGTGGTATCAGCAGCGTCTAATCCTTGATATTGAATTAAAGCAGCGGATTTAGCTTCACTAATTTTTTTAGCAACGCTTTCAACTTGATTTATTTTTTGGATTGTTGGCATATTTTTTGTTATTAAAATAAAAAAACCTCGAAGATCGAGGCGTAAAATTAAACAAAATAAATTGTTTAGCCTCGGCGGGACTTATTTTTTTGCCTGCTGTCTTCGGTCGATAGGGGATTATAGCTGATTAAAGATTAATTGTAAATAAAGGAAATCAATAAAAAACCCAGGATTTATGCGTTTTGGGACGCAACCTGGGTGGATAAAATTAACATAAGTTAAAATTATTGATCGAAATCAATGAAAGAGAAATGTCTGAAAGGAAGATAATAAGTTTTAATATTGTCAAAAAAATAGTTTTTTGCCTGATCATGAAGATGCCCGTGAACAATATAGTCAGGCCTGATAACTTTTGCTAATTTTTGCATATTGGTCTGAAGTATTTGATCTTCTTCATTTATGGGAAGAGTGCCTTTGATAGAACCCCAGTCCACATGAGCATGTGATACCAAGATTAGCTTTTTATCTTTACGATTAATTTCAGGAGGGATATCATCATTAATGGCACTACTGAAAGGCCAAATAAGAAATATTTCTTTTTCAGTTTCAATTGTGCCACCTTTTTGAAGATATAAAACGTTTTTGTCTT
>CAZEKY010000005.1:0-12878 GCA_964512875.1 uncultured Gammaproteobacteria bacterium | reverse complement strand
TCTAGAGGGCTACAGGTGTCCAAATCTCCCTCGACGATTACAACTTGACTATCTTTTTCAATAAATTTTTTCATTAAAGCAAGCCAGATATCAATATTTTTTTCGATAATTTTTTGTAATCGATAACGGGCCTCATAACGAAGATCTCTAATAAAATCGCCAAAATCTTCGTAAGTTAATAATCCTTTAATAAAAACGATGATATCGATGACACTTAGGGTTTCATTACTTGAATAAAGATAACTCCAAAGTTCCTGGCTGGCGTCAGCAACATTTTTCTCATTATTGATATGATTTTTTAATATCTCAATATCCGAGATATCGTTGTTTGAAGTAGAAAGAAGAGTTTTGGTTGGATTAATAATCTGATCGTAAAACAGTCTTTTAATATAATCTAGACTTTCTATGCCAATAATATCTCCAAGAAAAAATATTATTTCTGGAGCCTTTTGGTTTTTAAGAATGAGACTAAGATTATATTCAAGAGGAGAATAACGACCATGAAGATCTGAAATAAAAAGGTATTTTCCCAAACTAATCAACTCCTTTATAATTTTTGATAAACATTTCTAAGCATTGATTCAGATTTTCAAAGAACAAGGCTAAATCGCAATTGTTTTAGCTTTTTTTAAAATCTGCATATTCTAACAATAAATAAATCTTCTTTCAAACTATAGGATATTAGAATTATGCTTAGTTGCTAATTCTAAATTTTAGGGATAATAAAAAAAGCCCTAAAAAAAAGAAAGACAAAATGTCTTTCAAATTTTAGGGCTTTAGGTTATTAGATATCTTCTGCAACAAGAGATTGAATTTCTTTGATTTCTCTTTTCCTGTAGTATAGATTCAAGTTTGGACAAATTGATCTTATATATGACTGAATTAAATCAAAATCTTTGGCTTCAATCACAAAAACACAAGTCAATTGTTCCGGAAAAGTTTGAATCCAAAATTTTTCCCCCAAGAGGTCTTCTACCTCTTTTTGTTTTAAACACTTTTTTTCCTTACAAAAGGCATTTGTTTCAGTAGTAATAACAACGGAGATCTTTGAGTTTGACATGGGAACACATCCTTTCCTATTTTTACACAAACGCCGTGTTTGTGTTGACTCAAAAATAAAAATCTATTTTAAAAGGGCTATCAATAACCTATTATTCTTTGACCAATAAGATCAACTGAATGTTGATATTTTAGCAAACAATAAATTAATAGTCAAAATATAGGATATTAAAATTAAGTAGTTTAAAGTTTTTTGAAATAAAATTTGATATACTCGGTTAATTATATGAAATTGTATTTTGTAGCATCTTCTCGTTTGGTTGGAGCTGATCCAAAATTGTATGGAAAAATGTATTCTTTCTTGTCTCGGGAAGGAAAAATGGTCAGTGATAAAGTAATGAAGTGGATTAAAAGAGGAATCAAAGACTTAAGTGTTGCCCCCTTAAAAACAACTAGAGATAACTATATCAAATCTATCGAAGCCGTCAAAAAGGCTGACATTATTATTATGGAGGTAACTGGACACAGCATGTCGATGGGTTATTTAATAAGTAAAGCGTTGGAATTAAATAAACCAGTAGTGGCGTTACACAAAAAGGAGCATCCTCCAATTTTTATCAAAGGCATTAATGATCAGAAATTGATTATTTGTGAATATGAAAGTGAAAATGTAGAGGAAATTATGGGTGAAGCGCTAAAAAGGGCTAACTCAATGGTAGATGTTCGTTTTAATTTTTTTGTAAATACTAAAATCTTAAATTATCTCGATTGGGTGGCTCAAAAAAGAATGCAACCAAGATCAGTCTTTTTAAGAAATCTAATTGAAAGAGAAATGAAAAAAGACAAAGAGTTTAAATCTTAGCTTTGTTTTTCAACCAATATTTTGATTGTCGACATAGCTTTTGAGAATCGCTTTGTTTATCTAAAATAGATTTAACTAGTTCTTCTAAATAAATGGTGTTTTGAGAACCTTTGACTAAAATGACTTCGCCACCTTTAATTTCTTTTTTTAGAAAATCGGAAGCTGCTTGCCAGTTTGCAAACTTATTGGCTTTGTCTCCAAAATATTTTTGAGTTTCTGGTCCAACGCTAATGATCATGTCGGAATTTTTCAAAGCAAGATTATATATTTTTTGATGTTCAGTTTTTGATATTTTACCTAATTCTCGCATGTCCCCAAGGACAGCAATTTTTTTATTTTTAAAAGTAGAGAGAAACTTTAAAAGCTCACAACAGGCAATAGGTGAAGAGTTGTAGGAACTATCGATAATGGTCGTATTTTTAATACCATTTAGAATTGAAGATCTTGAAGGAGGAAGTTTAAAGTTTTTCTTAAGATTTTCAATTGCCTCATCGTGTTTAATATTAAATATTCTGGTTAAACTTAAGGCTGCTCCAAAACTTATTTCATAAATATCTGGAAGATAATAATCATTAAATTTAATTTTTGTCGGTACGATATTTATAATGTTTTTGTTGTTGGTATATTTCTTAACCAACTTGTCTTGATTATTGATAATAGCAATTTTGGCGAAATTGGCTAATTTAGCCTTTTGAATAGCGATTTGATCGACAGATTCAAAATTTAGTAAATGAACAGAACTAACATTGAGAAAAATAGCAATATCAGGGTGAACTAATGATAGTAAAAAGTCCATGTTTTTGGGCCATAAAGGGGAGTCAATTCCCATTTCTAAAAGTAAAATATCGTAGCTTGCCCAGTTAGAAAGAAGCTTTAAAGGACACAAAAGAAGAACGATTAACCAGGAAAAATAACTGTAATTATTAATATTAATATCGAGAATCGTTAGAGAAAGTCCTGATTCAGAATTATATCCCTGACTACTTTTAACCTTATAACGAAAAGAAAGAAGTGCTTGACAGGCGGATAGGGTTGAACTTTTGCCAGCCGAACCGGTGATACCAATTACCTGGAGTTGTTTTTTTTTAATTTTTTGCAAGAAACGTGTCTTTGCCAATTGCAACTTGGCAAAGAAACGAAGATATAACAAAACGATTAAAGATAATTTGTTTTTCACTAGTCTATTTTATCAATTAAAGTTGATTAAGATATTAATATTGATTTCTTTTTTTAATTTTTAACTTATACTCGGTAATAAATTCATTATTAATTTTTGAAGAAAGATCTGGGAAGGCCTGAATTAGACGAATTATTTTTTGATGCGAAGTTTTTTCATCAGCAATTTTTTTAGATATTTCTCTTTTGAATCTAATAAAAACATTACAAGTATTGGCAACATCAATTGTTAAATAAACAATAAAAATAATAATTCCATAATAAGAAAGATAGGCAGATAAAAAATTAATTAAAGGAATTATGCTTGGATGAATGAAGTGTAAGACTAGCAAAGATAAAAATCCCCAATAAAAAGCATATTGAAGACAGATTCGACCATGGATATTAAAAGGTCGATTGGAATAATTCCACCAGGAGATGCCAAAGGCCTTGTCAAAGAAAAAACTGGTAAAGTATTCGATTAATGAAGTAATGGTTCCAGACATAATAAAAAAGAGCAGGGGATTATTTTGAAAAGGGAAGGCTAAAAAAATAATAGCAATAGCCCCAAACCCATAAATTGGACTAAAAGGGCCATCTAAAAAACTCATATTAACGAAGCTATTTCTGATAATGGAGCAAAAAGTTGTTTCTACAAGCCAGCCAATGAAAGAATAAATGATAAAAATATAAAAGATATTTAAAAAGGTCATATGTAATGGTAACAAAAACCCTCCAAAAAGATGGAGGGTTTTATTGGTTTTACAAAAAGTTTATTTAATTTCTATTTTTACTGATGGCCCCATGGTGGCACAGATTACTAATTTTTTAATTCTATTAGTCTTGATAGTTTTAATAAGTTCTTCAATATTGGCAGCAATCTCTTCATTTTTTTGGGAAGTTTTGCCGACAATGATATGAACAACTGGTGCTTTCTTTTCAGTTTTGATTACTGTTTTTGATACTGAAAGTTTTTTGAGTGAATCTTCAGGTTTATCAGTTAATGTTCCATTTTTTGGATTTGGCATTAAACCCTTAGGACCTAAAACTCTGGCTAATGGTAAAAGTTTTGGCATGGTGACCGGAGTAGCAATTAGAATATCAAAATTAAGATTACCTTCTTTTATTTCTGCTAAAATAGCATCATTTAAAATGACAACTTTTTTACTAGCACTTTGAAGATGAGGAAAATTAATTTCACCTAGAGAGGCAATTTCAGTTACGGTAACATGAGCCTCAATTTTACCTTCAAATTTTGATAAAGAAGTTTCTTTTACTAACTCAATGGCCTTAGTAAGAGAGTAATACTTGTTAACATCAATTTTAGCTTTTGCAGCTAAATATTTTTTTGATCGCTTTTTGGCGACTTTTTTAATAGGTGGGGCTTCCTGTTCGATTGAAAGATCAGTTGTGACTGCTTCAACTTCTTGGGCCTTTTGAGGTTCAGTTGCCTGAATAGTCTCTTCCACCTTGTTTTTTTCTAAAGCTTTTTTGGCTTTTTTTTCTTGAGTGGTTTTGCTCATTTGTTTTTTAATAAAATATTAACTTTTAATTAATTATTTCAACACCCATGGACATGGCTGTTCCGATAATTGATCTTTTAGCAGCCTCAATGTCTTTAGTATTTAAATCGACTATCTTTTTTTTAGCAATTTCTTCAACTTGAATCATGGTTAACTTACCAACTTTTTCTCGTTTTGGAGTACCAGTACCTTTGGTTATGCCAGCCATTTTTTTTATCATGTCGCTGACAGGTGGTTGTTTAAGAATAAATTCAAAAGAACGATCTTCAAAAATGGTAATAACTGCAGGAATGACGCTGCCTTTCATGTCTTGGGTTTTTTCATTAAATTCTTTACAGAAATCCATGATCTTAATACCGTGAGGCCCAAGAGCAGTACCGACTGGAGGTGCAGGATTAGCACTCCCGGCAGGGATAGTAAGTTTAACAATTGTTTTTATTTTTTTAGCCATATATTTTTATAATTCTTTAGTAACTTGTAAAAAGTCTAATTCGACTGGGGTTTCTCTTTCAAAAATAGAAATTAAAACTCTTATCTTACCTTTTTCTTGATCAATTGATTCAATTGTTCCAATGAAATCTGAAAACGGACCATTGGTTATTTTAACAACATCTCCAATTGCAAAAGGAGTTTGGAATTTTGGTTTATCTTCCAGGGTTGTTTGAAGAATTTGATCGACTTCTTTTTGAGAAATTGGTGAAGGAGTATTTTCGATACCGATAAAACCGGTAACACCTTGAGTTGTCCTAACTGTAACCCAGGCATCATCATCCATGACCATTTGAATTAAGACATAACCAGGAAAAGTTTTTTCCTGAGATTTAATTTTTTGACCTCGACGAATCACCATTTTGCTTTGAATTGGAACTATGGCTTGAAAAATTTTATCTTCAATACCCATGGTTTTAATTCTGATTTTTAAAGCTTCAATTGCTTTGTATTCGTGACCTGAATAGGTGTTGACGACATACCAAGCAGCATCAATACTAGGAGAAAAAGGTGAGAGCTTAAAAAGAAACTCTTTTTTGTTAGTTTTTTCAGAAGTTTTTGGCATATTATTTGTTGAATGTTCCCGAGGTAGAAGCGACCGTCGGTAAGGCACTCATTGTAGGAGTAATCGATTCTTCAATTTTTGTTTCAGTAACTTTTAGGTTACCAAAAAGAGAAATCGATCTAGTAAATAAGTAATCAAAACCTCCCAAAAGTAGGGAGATTATAATTGAGATTGATATTACCACAATTGTGAGCTGAATTAAAGCCTCTTTTTTAGGCCAAGTGATGGTCTTAAAGATTTCTCTGACTTCTTTTAAAAAATTAATGATTTTTTTCATAAAGGTATTATAGCAGTTTGACTTAAGAGAATTTATATCCGCGAAATAATTGCAAAGTATTTTTTTGATGTATTTTATTATATTGACTGGGTCTAGTGGTAGTGGGTATGATGTTTAACATCCACTATAAATAGTGTTTTTATTAATTAATTAAAAAATCAAATATGTTGTGTCCCTATTGTGGTTACGATGAATCAAACGTTTTGGAAAGCAGAGAAGCTGAAGATGGAAAGGTAACAAGAAGAAGGAGAGAATGCTTAAAATGTAAAAAAAGATTTACTACTTACGAAAGAATTGGGAGTATTGACTTAAAAGTAATTAAAAAAACAGGTAAAAGAGAAGATTATCAAAGGGAAAAGTTGCAAAAATGTTTGGATAAGGCTTGCTGGAAAATGAGTGAAGAGGAAAAAAACAAGGTAATTGATGAAATTGAAATGAAATTGTTAAATTGGCCAAGTGTCGAAATTCCTTCAAAAGAAATTGGAATGATGGTGATGGAAAAATTAAAAAATGTAGATCCAATGGCTTACATTCGTTTTGCCACGGTTTATTTGGATATTAATGAGGTAAAAGATTTCGAAAAGTTAATTAATAATTTTAAAAAATAAAAATGACAGATAATCAGAGACAAAATATTAATAACAATGAATTAATGGAGCCAAAGCTTTCTCCAAATGCTACTTATATCGCTGAAACAAGATATTCTCGTAAAAACGAAGAGGGAAAGTCAACCGAAACAGTCAAAGATATTTTTTGGAGAGTAGCTATTAATGTGGCTAAAGGAGACAAAAATTTTGGAGCAAACGATGAGCAAGTTGAAAATCAAGCAAAATCATTTTATCAACTATTTGCAGAACAAAAATTTTTACCAAATACACCTTGTATTATTAATTCTGGAAAAGAACATCAACAATTGTCAGCATGTTTTGTTTTACCAATAGATGATTCGATGGAGTCCATTTTAGAAACTATGTCTAATATGGCTTTAATACACAAAAGCGGTGGAGGAACAGGCTTCTCTTTTTCTCGTCTAAGACCTAGTGGTGATTATATTAAATCAAGTGGTGGAACAACTGTTGGCCCCGTTAGTTTTATGCAAGCCTACAACGATGTCACAGCCCAAATTAAACAAGGAGGTGTTCGTCGTGGAGCAAACATGGGAATGTTGTCAATCGATCATCCTGATGTTTTAAGGTTTGCCGTGGTTAAACTTGACGAGTGGAGTTTAACAAATTTTAATATCTCTTTGGCAGTAAGCAATGCTTTTATGGCAAAAATTGAAAGTGATAGAAAATTTTTATTAGATGATTTGTTGCCAGAAGAGGTGATCGAAGAAATTAAGACAGCAGAGGGAAACAGAAATGTTGATCAAAGACTAAGAGATGTTGAAGCGGCTTTGAAAAAATTATATGACTGGGCTGAGGCTAAAAATGAAGGGGAGGGTTACGAGTTGATTAACCCCCGTAATGGCAAAGTAACAATGAGACTGAATGCTTGCAAGGTATTTAATTTAGTTACCAGATTAGCTTGGCAATTTGGAGATCCAGGTTTAGTTTTTATTGACAGAATGAACGAAATATCTTCAAATCCGGTTCCTGTCATGGGTAAAATTGAGGCAACTAACCCATGTGGAGAGCAACCTTTGCTCCCTTATGATGCTTGTAATTTAGGAAGTATTAATATTGCAAAATTTGTAAAAGGTAATGATTTGGATTGGGAAGATCTAAGAGAAACAATTATCACCGGGGTTCATTTTTTAGATAATGTGGTTGAGGTAAATGAATTTCCTGTTGCAAAAATTAGAGATATGGTTAGTAAAACAAGAAGAATTGGGGTGGGGGTGATGGGATTTGCCGATACATTGTTCAAGCTGAAAATAAAATATGATTCTGATGAAGGTATTGCTTGGGCTGAAAAAATAATGAAATTTGTGACCGAAGAAGCCAAAAAGGCAAGTTGTGACTTGGCAAAAAGTAGAGGTGTTTTCCCTCTTTGGGATATTAGCGTTTATGCTAACAGTGAATATAAACCAAGGAATATGGCCTTAACCACCATTGCCCCGACTGGAACAATTAGTATGTTGGCAGATACGAGTTCTGGAATTGAACCAATCTTTTCTTTAGGTTTTCAAAAAAACACAGTTGAAGGGAAGGTTTTATATAGCGTTAATCCAATTTTAATTGAAGAGTTAAAAACGAGAAAGATATACTCTGAGGAATTAATTGAGAAAATTGTTAAAAATGGAGGTATTTTAAAAGGAATTGATGAAATTCCTCAAGATTTAAAAGCAATTTTTATTACAGCTTTGGAAATTGATCCTCAGTGGCATATTAAGGTTCAGGCGGCTTTTCAAAAATATACTGACAATGCTGTTTCAAAAACAATTAATTTGCCAGAAACAGCAACAGTAGAGGATGTTAGAAAAGCTTATTTAATGTCTTATTCTTTAGGAACTAAGGGGATTACTATTTATAGAAGCGGATCTCGCTCTTTTGAGCCAATGCAAAAGGTTAAGGATAAATCTTTAGAGAACTCAAAGAAGGAGGGTGGTAATATCCAAATGCCTCCCAAAAAGAAAGCTACACCAATTATGGCCAGAGGGGTTAGGCTGAAGAAAAAATGTGATTTGGGAAGTGTTTATACTTCGATTTTTTATGAAGCTGGGGATGGTCCAGTTGAGGTCTTTGTCACTTTGGGTAAAAGTGGTGGTTTTATGGCTGGTGCAGCTGAGGCAACAGGACGATTAGCATCTTTGGCATTGAAATACGGAGCTAGTTTAGATGAAATTGCTGAAGACTTGGTAGGTATTTCTTGTGGTCAAAAAGTAGGACTTGGAAATGGAACTGTGTTGAGCCTTTTTGATGCTGTGGGAAAGTCTATGCTTGAGATTTCTCGTGGTGAACAACTAAATATGTTTGCCTGTGAAAAAAGCTCAATTGATACAGATGCGCTGGGAGAAATTAGAAATAAACAGGCCGATTTGGAAAGTAAAGCAATTTCATGTCCTGATTGTGGTAGCCCTCTAAGAGCAGAAGAGGGATGTTTTAAGTGTACTAATGAATTTTGTGGTTATAGTAAATGTAGTTAAAAATGATTACAACAAAAAAAGGAGATAGTGGAAAAACAATTTGTGGAAAAAAGAAAAGATGGAAAGATGATTTGCTGGTTGAAGTTATTGGGTCAATAGATGAACTTCAGGCTATTTTGATTTTAACTGCAGATTGTCAAAATATAGTAGACGATTTGTTTGCCATTATGGGAGAGTTGGGTGCGGGAGTAAAATTTAAGGAAATTGAAAAAAATATTCTAGAGATGGAGAAAAAAATAGTAAAAAATTCTAATATTGAAGGATTTGTGAAATTTAGCAAAAACAAAGCAGCAACTTTTAACTGGGCCAGAAGTGTATGCCGAAGAGTTGAGAGAAAGGTGGTTTCTTTATCAAAAAAAGAAAGTATTAATAATAAAATAATTATTTATTTTAATAGACTTTCAGATTATTTATTTATAAAAGCAATAGAGAACAATTAAAATTTTAGGGGAAACAGGTGTAATTCCTGAACTGTGCCGCAACCGTATAGTCGGATAACCAAAACTTTCGTGCAAAAGTAATATGAACTTAGAAAACAAAAAATTTTATGATATTAATAAAAATAGGGTTACAGAAATTGCAGGTGCTTTTTTAGAAGAAGGAGTTTATGTTGATATTAAAAAAAGAATTAATATTTCAGAGCTATATCCAGAAAGTAGAATTAATCAAGACAATTGGGAATACAATAAACATTCAAATAAAGAAAAAGAGGCGACTCTAAATATTTTTGAACTTGGGAAAAGTGGTCAAAATATAATCATTTGGATTAGTCCAGAAGATGGGGGTGATGTTTATAAAGAAGGAAGATTAAATATTGAATTTCCGGTTTATGGTGAAAACGAGTGGTCAATTTATGGAAAACATTTACCTTTACTACTAGATGAAAATGATTCTTACAACTTAGCCTTAAAACTTATAGAATGCGGAGGAAAAACTGTTTCAGAAATTAGTTGCAAGGAAGAGGTTAGGTGTCAGCCGATCGGTTTTTCTTTAGGTGAAAATTCTGACTGGATTGAATTTTGTAAAGAGTTAATGCCAGATTTTGATGATATTTGGGATTTTATTGATAAGGGAGGAGATGTTGAAAATAAGATAAGAATGGAAAAAGATGTCATGGTGGCAATGACAAGTGCTGATGGTGACAATTATTTGTTTGAAGAGATAATGTATAGAATGGGAAATATGATAAACGAGGAGGGTGGTCATGGAAGCAGCTGGGGTGGTGGAGGTGAATTTGGAATGATAGTTTCTCTCAATTCTCAAGGGGAATATGTTTACAACATGGGAAAAACGGACGGGTTAACTTTGTGTAAAAAATGTGGTTGTTATTACTCTGGAGAAGAGTGTCCTCTTTGCCATTGATATTTATTTATATAGATAATGAGATACATTAATATATTTATTAAAAGATATTCTTGATTTAGTATAAGTTATGAATAAAAGAGAGAAAAAAGGAAAGCTAATTGTTTTTGAAGGAATTGATGGTTGTGGAAAAGGAACACAGTTAAGAAAGCTGGAGATATTTTTAACTAAAAATGGAATAGATAATTTACTTACTTGTGAACATAGTAGGGATTTGGCAATAGGAAAATTAATTGAAAAAATAGTAAATCGAGAAGAAACGGTTGACCCATTGGCCTTACAACTGTGTTTTACTGCAGATCGAGTTGATCATTATAAAAAAGTAATTGAACCGGCAATTAAATTAGGAAAGATTGTTATTTGTGATCGATACTATGGCTCCACTGTTGCTTATACTGAAAAAAGCAAAAAAGAAATAATGTTAAAAGTTAATGAAAATGTGGTTGCGAAGGCTGATTTGACTTTCTTTTTAGACATTGATCCTGCTTTAGCTATAAAAAGAATAGCAAAAGGAAGAGAAATCAAAACAATATTTGAGAAAACAAAAAAACTTGAAGAATGTCGAAAATCCTATTGGTGGTTTTTTAAACAAATTAGAGAGAAAATAGTGATAGATGGTAGCAAGGATGAAGACGTGATTCATCAGGAAATTATTAGTAGTTTAAAAAATAAAAAAATAATATGAGCGGAATACAATTAATAGCTGGGACCCCTCATTTAGAGTTGGCCCAAAAAATTTCTAAACAGTTAAAAATACCTTTAACTCCCGTGACTATAAAAAAGTTTGCCAATGGAGAAACTTATGTGAGAATAGGAAAAAAGGTTAGAGGAGATGATATTTTTGTGATTACGACAATGACCACTCCGGTTAACGATTGCTTAATGGAGCTTTTAATATTGACTGATGCGTTGAGGAGATCTTCTGTTGGCAGAATTAACGTCATTTGTCCTCAGATGTGCTATTCCAGACAGGACAGAAGAACCCAGTCCCACGAGCCAATTACAGCCAAATTGGTAGCAAATTTAATAGCTGAAGCGGGAGTGAATAGGTTAATTACGGTCGATTTGCATGCAGATCAGATACAGGGTTTTTATGACATTCCGGTAGATCACTTTGTTGGTTATCCTTTGATGACGAAACATTTGATGAAAAAGAAGTATAAAAATATTGTGGTAGTTTCACCTGATATTGGCGGAATTAAAAGAGCCAATAAGATGGCAGATTTGTTGGGTGCACCAATTGCAATAATCGATAAAATTAGAAGAGAACATAACAAAGCGGAAGTGGCTCATGTAGTGGGAGATGTTAAAGATAAAACTGCCATTATTGTTGATGATATGGTTGACACTGGAGGTTCAATTTGTGCAGCCGCTGAGGTGATTAAAAAATATGGAGCAAAAGAAGTGATTATTTGCGCTACACATCCACTTTTGAATGGAAATGCAAAAGAAAATTTAGAAAATTCTTGTGCCTCAGAAATTATCTTTTTAGATACAATGCCGATTGCTAAAGAAAAAATGATTAAAAAAATGAAAATTATTTCAATAGCTCCACTATTAAGCAAAATAATTGATAGAATACACAAAGAAAAATCCCTAGGAGAGCTTTTTAAATGGGAAGAACAAAGCAAATTGCTTTAATAAAAAAATGGACAAAACATTTGAATTAATTAAAAAAGAAGAAGAGAGACAAGCCAAGGAGGTTCACTTAATTCCAAGTGAAAATTTTGTGTCTGAAGATGTGATGAGGGCGTTGGGAAGTTGCTTGACGAATAAATATGCTGAAGGATATCCGGGTCGCCGTTATTATCAAGGCAACGAGGTAATTGATGAAATAGAAAATTTAGCCATTGAAAGAGGTAAAAAACTTTTTGGTTTTGAACATATTAATGTTCAGCCTTATTCTGGCAGTCCAGCGAATAGTGCTGTGACAATGGCTTTGTTATCACCGGGAGAAAAACTCTGTGGTTTAAAATTATCAGCCGGAGGTCATTTAACTCATGGTCATCCAAAAATTACCTTTTCGGGTAAATTTTTTGAAAGTATTCAATATAATGTGGAAGATGATGGTCGCATCAATTATGACAAGTTGGCCCAATTGGTTGAAAAAGAAAAACCTAAGTTGATTTTTGCTGGAACAACAGCTTACCCTTATATCTTAGATTTTAAAAAATTTGGAGAAATTGCTGATAGTGTTGGTGCCTGGTTAGTAGCCGATATTTCCCATATTGCCGGATTGGTTGTTGGCGGAGTTCATCCAAGTCCAAATGAATACGCCCATGTAATTACCAGTACTACCCATAAAAGCTTAAGAGGACCAAGAGGGGCGATTATCGGTATTAGCAAAAAAGGGCTGGATAAAGATGCTGATTTGGCTAAAAAAATTGACAGGGCAGTTTTCCCTGGTTTACAGGGTGGTCCTCACGAGAATAATATTGCGGCTTTGGCGGTAGCTTTTAACGAGGCCCTTGATCCAAGTTTTAAAAGTTATGCTCAACAAATTGTAAAAAACGCTAAAACCTTATCTGAAACGTTAAGAAAAGAGGGGTTAAAAGTAT
>CAZEKY010000004.1:4132-25264 GCA_964512875.1 uncultured Gammaproteobacteria bacterium | reverse complement strand
CAATTGATTAAATGAAAAATAATTTTGATTTTGGTTTAGTTATCGGTCGTTTCCAGCCTCCATGTCTTCATCATCTTCAATTTTTAGATCAAGTCGTCAATTCTGGAATTAAAAAATTATTAGTTGGAGTAGGTGAGTCCAAGTCTTTTGATAATCGTAATTTTTTAACTGGTACCGAGGTAATGTCACTTTTGATTCCCAATTTGGATAAATTAAACATTCCTTATGAAATAACTATTATTCCAGATATTAACAATCCGCCTCTCTATGCTAATCATGTGATGAATTTTTTTCCTCAGATAAAAGAGACAAACACCTGTCTTTTTACTGAAAACACCTACACTTCAGACTGTTTTATAAATTATGGTCATAACTTTAAAATAGTTGTTCCAATTATTTTAAATAATCGGGCGACTAATGTGCGCCAACTGATTGCTGACAAAAATCCTCTTTGGCAAAGTTTTGTGCCTGAAAATGTAGCTAAATTCATTTTAGATAAATAATTCAATCGTAAAAATAGGCAATTTTATTGTAAAATATACTCATGAAATTATCTATCGGCATCGTCGGTCTTCCAAATGTGGGTAAATCCACTTTGTTTAACGCTCTTTTAGGCAAAAAGGTTGCCGATGCCAGCAATTATCCTTTTTGTACTATTGATCCCAATGTTGGAGTGGTTGAGGTTCCAGATGAGAAACTTCCGGTTTTAGCCCAACTTGTAAAAACCGATAAAATAATCCCTGCTGCTGTTGAATTTGTTGATATCGCTGGTTTGGTTAAAGGTGCTTCCCAGGGTGAAGGTCTTGGTAATAAGTTTTTAACTAATATTCGCGATTGTGACGCTATCTGTCACGTTGTTAGAGCCTTTTCCGATTCTACGATCATCAAAGAGGGTTCTGTTGATCCTCAAGGCGATTTTGAGGTCATTTGTGCTGAGCTTATTATCAAAGATTTAGAAACAATTGATAAATATTTGGAAAGCAATAAAAATAATCCAAAAGAGAATAAAAGTAAAAAATACACTTTAGGTGTAAAACTAAAATCCGAATTGGAAAAAGGAGTTTTAGCTATTAACTTAAAGCTGGAAGATGAAGAAAAGTTTTTGCTTAAAGAATTTTTCCTTCTTTCTGCTAAGCCTTATTTTATTGTTGCCAACGTGGATGAAGATACTTATCAAAATATTAATAATTGGAAAATTGATTTAAAGAATTTTGAAACAGTCATTCCTGTTTGTGCCAAAATTGAATATGAATTATCTGAACTAAACAGCCAAGAAAAGAGAGATTATTTAAAACAACTTGGAGTTCAACAGTCTGGATTAGAAAGGGTAATTCAAAAAGCTTATCAAATACTTGGTCTTCAGTCTTTTTATACCGCTGGAGTTAAGGAAGTAAGAGCCTGGACTATTAAGCAGGGTGCTCTTGCCCCTGAGGCTGCTGCTGCCATTCACACTGATTTTCAAAAGGCCTTCATTATGGCCGAAGTTGTTTCTTATCAAGATTTTGTTACTTATAGTGGTCCTCAGGCGGCCAAAGAAGCTGGTAAACTCCGACATGAAGGTCGAGATTATATTATGAGACCAGATGATGTTGTTGAATTTAAAGTAAATGTCTAATCCACTTTTAATCATTTCAGGAGCAACTGCCACCGGAAAAACCGATTTGGCTGTTGCTTTGGCTAAAAAATATCAAGCAGAACTTATCTCAACTGATTCTTGTCAAATTTATCAAGGATTAAATATTGGAACCGGCAAGGACCATCCAGAGGGGACTCCTCTTCATTTAATTGATCTGGTAACACCTGATCAAAAATTTTCAGTCGCTCAATTTCAAAAATTAGCTTTAGAAAAAATTAAGCAACTACATTTGCAAAAAAAGCTACCAATACTAGTTGGTTGTAGCGGTTTTTATCTTGATTCTTTAATTAATAATAATTATCAAACTTTTTCTATTAAACCTAACACCTACTGGAGATTTCTTTCTTCAAAGCTATCAGTTAAAAGACTTCAGCAAATTTTAAAACTCATTGATCGAAAAACCTTCCTCGCGTTAAATCATGCTGATGTTAACAACCATTATCGATTAACAAGAAAAATTGAGATCGCCTTGTCGTTTAAAAAAAAGCTCAAAAAAAGAGTTAATAATTTTAATATTCTTCACATTTCTCTTTCTGCTCCACTACCCTTTTTGTATCAAAGAATTGATAAACGAGTTGATAAAAGAATTCAGCTTGCTTTTCTTGATGAGATCAAAAACTTATTAAAAAAATATTCATGGAGCGACCCAGGCTTAAAAATTGCGGCTTATCAATTACTTAAACCTTATTTTGACAATCCAAGCAAGCAAGTACTTGATTCTTGCCTAACTAAGTGGAAATATGCTGAGCACAGTGATGCCAGACGTCAGAGCACTTATCTCAAATCGCGCTATCGAAATTCCGCTCATTTTATTGATATTACTCAAGACAATTATCAAGACAAAATATTTAAAATAGTGACCAAATGGTACAATCAATTATGAAAGTCAGAAAAATTGAAATTTCTCCCAAAACAATTATTTTTATTGCCTGTTTTGTCGCTATTATTGCCTTTCTTTGGCAAATTAGAGCTACCCTTACTGTCATTTTTATTAGTTTTGTTTTAATGCAGGCCCTTGATCCTTTAGTAAAACTTTTAGAAAAATCTAAAATACCCAGAGTTCTGGCCATAGTTATTACTTATATTTTGGTTATTGGAGTTTTATCTTTTTGTATTGCTGGTGTCATTCCTGTCTTAATTCAACAAACTACTGCTTTAATTCAAAGTTTACCAAGGCTAATGCAAGATTATCGTATTTTTGGTAAAAATAGTTTTTTTGTTGAAAATAATATTGATCTTCTTTCACAATTTAGTTTTTTAGAAAACATACCAGCTAGTTTTACCAAAATAGCCATTTCAACTTTTTCAAATCTATTATCCACCTTAATGGTTTTCTTTATTAGCTTTTATCTTCTTTTAGAAAAGAAAAATTTTTCTAAATATGGTGATGATATCTTTGGACAAAAAGGTAAAAAAAGGTTTCTCAAGATTATGGACAATTTGGAGTCAAGCTTAGGAAGCTGGGTGGGTGCCCAATTGCTTTTAATGTTAATTATTGGACTTCTTTCTTATTTTGGCTATCTAACTCTTGGCTTAAAATATGCTGTCCCTTTAGCCATTGTCGCTGGTCTTTTAGAAGCCGTTCCCAATATCGGGCCTATAGTTACTACCTTATTGGCAGGACTAGTTGCCCTAACTTCTTCGCCCATTACGGCTGTTTTTACTGTAATTTTTGGCTTTTTAGTACAACAGCTTGAAAATAACTTTATTGTTCCCAAAATTATGAATAAAACAGTTGGCCTTAATCCTCTGTTAACTATCATTCTTATCGCCGCCGGTAGTAAACTTGCTGGGGTTGGTGGGGCTCTGTTAGCTCTACCTGTTTTCCTTACCGCCCAGGCCATTTTTAAGGGTTTCTTTTCAGAAATTTAAATAATCCTAAAGACACTGATAAGCCGGATTCTGTTTATGGGCCATCAATCTATTCTCCCTACCTGAGACTCTCAAAAGCTAGATGTTAACGTCTCATCTTGAGATTTCCACCAGAAGGATGCTCGTTTCATATTTCTCGTCTCTGTAGCGTTGCCTCTCGATCACTCGAGACTCTATCTTTTTGAGTTCTGTGCTTTTTGTGGTCCGGACTTTCCTCTTTGATTACTCAAAGAAAACCCTTCAATCTCTTTAGGATGGCTAAATTATAACCGTATATTTTCCTAAAAACAAATACCCCCTCCATTTTTAGAGGGGGTATATCAATTAAATCTGTATCTTATTTTATTTTAAAATAGCTGCATCAGCTGCTGATAAGATTTTGAACATTTTAGTTCCAGTTTCTGGATCCATAGTTTCAGCTGCTGGTCTACCGTTTTTTAACATAACTTTTTTAACTTTACTGACATCGATTTCAACAGATTTACGTGATTTTACGTTGTAAAATTTAATTGTTGGCATTAATCTTCACCTCCCTTAAAAAATAATAATTTCTAACGACCATATTTGAAATAATATATAAGCACTATCACCCCAATCAATAATACACTTAAAGCCAAACTTCTTAATAAATCTTTTTTAATATATTTATCTTCCTTCATTTTGAGTTTCTATCGCAGTATAACACATTGTTTTGCTACAATAAGTAAGCGATGTCTATCTTTATTTATATTTTATTAACGATTATCTTATTGTGGTTATCCTACCTAACTTATTTACTTTATATTAAAAATAATTCAAAAAATAAAGCTTTAGATTTAAATAGTATTGATAATAACCTAAAAATAGGCATAACTAGGTTTAATCCCTTTGATGATGTTGGCGGTGATCAAAGTTTCATTTTAAGTATTTTGGACAAAAATAATTCTGGTGCGATTATTACTTCTCTCCATAATCGAGATATTACCAGAATCTATGCTAAACCAATTAAAGAGGGTGTTGGTGAAAACATCACTTTGTCAAAGGAAGAGAAATCAGCTATAGTTAAAACTATTAAAAATTAATTTTTAAATGAATCATAAAAACCTGTCCAAAATGTGGTACTTAGCGATATTTCTGTTTACAACAGGACTATCTTATTTTTTATTTGATTTTTTAATTCCTGCTCAGGCCGGACTAACTCTTTCACCAAGTGGTAAGTCGTCTTCTCAAAATGAAGAAGTTGTTAAAACTGGAACTTTCGTTGGACCAAGAGTTGCCACTTGTCCAATCAACGGACAGCTTTATTCTGCAGATGAAAAGGCGATTTGGGAGAAACGTCGTCCTTTAATGGTGATGATCGAAAATCATCAAGATTCTCGCCCCCAATCGGGACTTCAAGCTGCTGATATTGTTTATGAGGCTGTTGCTGAAGGCGGCATAACTCGTTTTATGGCTGTTTATTACTGTGGAATTGTTGCCAGTCAGGCAGACTTAGACAACAAATATGATGTCGGACCTGTTCGTTCTGCTCGTACCTATTTTCTTGATATCGCTTCTGAATATTCTGATTATCCTCTTTACAACCATGTCGGTGGTGCCAATTGTAGTGCCCCAGATCCAAAAAGTGCTTGTACCACTGCCACCAAAGCTCAAGCAATTGAACAAATTGCTAAATATGGCTGGAATAATGCTGGTACCTGGAGTGATTTAAGTCAATTTTCTTTATCTTATAAAGCTTGTCGTCGAGAACCAGAAAGAACCGGAGATGAGAGGGCCACTGAGCATACCATGTACTGTTCTACCACTGAACTATATGATATTGCCCAAAATCGTGGTTTAACTAATTTGACTGAGGCTAAAAAAAGTTCTTGGGATAAGAATTATCGAGCTTGGACTTTTACTCAAGAGGATAAGTCCTTAGCTTCTGCTGCCACTCTCTCTTTTGACTTTTGGCCCGGATATAAAGACTATTCTGTTTCATGGAAATATGATCCAAGTAGCAATAGCTACTTGAGAAGTCACGGTGGAGTTGAAGCTATTGATTGGAATACGCAATCAGTCATTACTGCTAAAAATATTGTGGTTCAGTTTGTTAAGGAAACTCGTTCTGTTGATGAGCATCTTCATAATCTTTACGGCATGATTGGTAGTGGTACTGGTATTTTGTATCAAAACGGGACAGAGACTAAAGTTACTTGGTCAAAAGGTGATCGACTTTCAAGAACTGTCTTTAAGGATTCCTCTGCAAAAGAAATTAATTTTGTTCCAGGTAATATTTGGGTCGAAATATTACCTATCGGTAATGAGGTAATTTATGAAAATTCAAACTAGCTTAAAACAATTATTGGTTTCGCAAACTAGACTAAAAGTCATTACTGTACTTTTTTCTAACCCAAAAGAACTTTATTATGTTCGACAACTAGTTCGCCTGGTTGATGAAGAGATTAACTCTGTTAGAAGAGAGTTGGATAACTTAAAAAAAGCTGCCATTGTTGAATCTGAGTGGAGAGGCAATCGTCTTTACTATTGGGCCAATAAAAGTTCTCCTATTTTTTATGATCTTTTAATTTTAGCTAATAAAAATTCTGGATTGGGTCTAAAACTTCAACAAAAAAATGAAACTTTTAGTCCAATCAAATTGCTTTTATATAATTACAAATTTGCCGCTGGAGAAAAAAGGGGTCAAGATGAAATAGACCTTGTTATTGTGGGAGACTTATTCTCACTAAAAGAAGTCGATTCTTTAATTAAGCAGGAACAAGAACTTCGGGGTCATGAAATAAATTATATGGTGATGGATAAGAGTGAATTTCAAATGAGAAAGCAAAAAAGAGATCAATTTATTGTCGACTTTTTTTTAAGCTGTCCAGTCGTTATAATTGGTAACTCTAGCGAAATTGCTAATATTTAATAAAAATGACACAAGTTAGAAAAGTTATTAAAACCGGTAACAGTTTAGCTTTAACTATTCCTTCAAAATCAATTAAAGATTTTAATATTAAAGAAGGAGATTTGGTATTGCTTAAAGTAAATAAAAGCAAGGCTTCTATCACTTATGTTTTTTCTGGTCATCCTCGCCAGCTCTCTCTGATTGCTAACTAACTATGCTTGATAAAAAAAAGATAATGAGGACGTTTTGGACGATTTTGGCTTTAACATTTGTGTCTATAATCATTAATTTCCCTCAAAAGTTACCCATCAAAGTTAACATTGGAAAAGTTAATATTGATCACACTCTTTATCGACCAGATTTTACTTTTAAAATTGGTGAAAAAATTTTTCAAAAAGACCTTGACTTAAAGTATGGTTTAGATCTCGCTGGTGGTGTTGCTTTGGTTTTTAATGTTGATACTTCAACCGTTAAAAATGAAAATGTCCCCATCGCTATCGAATCTCTTAAAAGTAACATTGAAAAAAGAATTAATCTTTTTGGTATTAGTGAGACCAATGTTCAAGTTTTAAAGCAAGATGCTAATTATCGCTTAAAAGTTGAGCTTCCAGGTGTTGAAGATATTGCTAGTGCTATTGATTTGGTTGGCACTACTGCTCAGTTAAAGTTTATGGGTGAGGTCGAGCTTTCTCCAGAGGCTACTGAATCAGCCACTTTCAACGATTATTTTTCAAAAGATACTGGTCTTAATGGGTCACATTTAGTTAAAGCCACTGTTCAACTTAATCCAAATACTTCTGAACCAGAAGTTTCTTTAGAATTTAACCAAGAGGGAACTAAACTTTTTGCTACCGCCACCAAAGAACTACTAGATAAAAGAATTGCCATTTTATTAGATGGAGAACCAATCACTTACCCACCAAAGGTAAACACTGTTATTCCTGACGGCAAGGCTTCTATTAGCGGTTCTTTTGACACTAAAAGCGCTAAAGAGCTAGCCATCCAACTAAATGCTGGTGCTCTACCTTTGCAAATTAATCTTATTCAGCAATCACAAATAACAGCCACCTTGGGGCAAGATTCTATCGACAAGGGTATTTTTGCTGGAATTGTTGGTCTTCTTTTAGTTTTTGTCTTTATGATTGGTAATTATGGAAAACTTGGAGTTATTGCTAATATTGGCTTGTTGATTTACGGTTTGCTGACCCTTACCTTGTATCGATTAATCCCTGTTACCTTGACCTTTCCAGGCATTGTTGGTTTTATTCTGTCTATCGGTATGGCAGTTGATAGCAATATTTTAATCTTTGAAAGAATGAGAGAAGAGCTCCGTAAGGGGAAAAACTGGAATAATGCTATGGAGCTTGGTTTTGGTCGTGCTTGGGATTCGATTAAGGATGCTAATATTTGTACTATTATCACCGCTCTTATTTTACTTAATCCTTTTAATTGGCCATTTTTAAATACTTCAGGTATGGTTAGAGGCTTTTCTGTCACCCTTTTATTGGGTATTGCCATTGGTATGTTTACCGGTATTTATGTTACCAGAAACTTATTAAGAGTTTTAGCTAAGGAGAAAATCCACCCATAATTATGAATATCATGAAACTTAGACCTCTATTTTTTGTTATTTCCCTTTCCCTATTATCCCTTTCTTTTTTCTCTGTTCTTTTTTGGGGCTTTAATGCTTCAATTGATTTTGTTGGCGGTGCAAACTGGGATTTAAATTTACCTTCTAATCCTACTAACTTACAAATTGAAGAGATTTTTTCTAAAAATGAAATTAAAGACTTACAAATTTCTAAAGACAACTCAACATATCGTTTAACTTTTCAAGATATTGATTCAGACAAAAAAGGAAAGCTGGTCTCAGATTTCAAAGCACTGGATCCTGCTTATCAAGATCTTAAGTTTGAATCGCTTGGACCTATTTTAGGTAAAGAGTTATTACAAAAAACAGTTACTGCAATTTTGTTATCATCCTTCTTTCTTTTTTTATTTATCGGTCGACGTTTTAAGGATTTTTCTTTTGGATTTTCGGCCATTATTGCCATGCTTCATGATACTTTTATTTTAATCGGCGCCTTCTCTCTTTTGGGGCATTTTTTTGGGGCTGAGCTTGATGCTTTATTTGTGACGGCCCTTCTGACAACTCTTTCTTCTTCTGTTCACGATACCATTGTTACTTTTGATCGCATTCGAGAATTAAAAAGACAAAATTTTAAGATTGAATGGACCTGTCTGGCTAATCAAGCAGTAACCGAAACCTTAAGTCGATCAATAAACAACTCCATGACCATAATTTTAATGTTGCTTTCTTTAGTTATTCTTGGCGGTTCTACTACAAAGTGGTTTTCAGTGGCTCTTTTAATTGGAGTTGTTTGTGGTACTTACTCTTCAACTGGCGTTGCCATCCCTCTAGTTCTTTATTTCAAAAATCACCCGAAGAAAAAATAATTTTATTTAAATTCTTCAATTTTTTTAAGTAATATTTCTCTTTCATTTAACTCTACTTTCTCTTCTACTTCTTTAAAGAGACTGTTTAAAACATCACCTACCTTTTTACTTGCTTTTATTTCCAATACTCTCATCACGTCTTCTCCGTTCACTTTCAAATCTTTAACAGAAAAAGGCTGTTTTTGAACCTCAACTATTCTTTCTTTAAAAAGCTCCCATCTCCAACTACTTTCTTTTGCCCCGCTTCCCAAACGATCAGCTCGTCGAAGAGAAATCATTTCGTCAATATATTCCGGAGTAACATTTTTTATAAATCTCCTAACCGCCTTATCAGTTTGAATTTCGGCCACTGAAAACATGTGCCATCTAACGAGTTTAAATAACAATTCTAATTCTTTTTTTGACAGTCTTAATCTTTTCCCAATTTCTACTGCCATTCTTGATCCAATGATTTCATGGTTATGAAAAGTTCTTTGTTCACCTTCTCCTTTCATTGCTTTTGGTTTACCCACATCATGTAGTAAGGCAGCCAGCTTTGTAATTGGATTTTTACTATCACAGTTATCTAACGTTTTTAAGTTGTGTGTCCATACATCATCAATATGATGCCCCTTTTGTGTCATTCCATACCCAGCCTCCAGTTCAGGAATAATTTCTTCTAAAATTCCTGAATTTTTTAACAAAAGCACCCCATGGCTGGCAACAGGGGACAATAGAATTTTAAAAAGCTCGTCTCTTATTCTTTCTCCTGCAATTTTTTGAATTAGTTTTGAGTTTTTTTGAATTGATTCAAAAGTTTTGTCTTCAATTAAAAATCCTATTTGAGCCGCGATTCTAATGGCTCTCATCATTCTTAATGCATCTTCTGAAAATCTATCATCAGGATTACCAACCGTTCTAATTTTCTTGCAAGCTAAATCTTCTTGTCCTTGGTAAAGATCAATTATTTTAATTTCATCATTATTTAAATCTATGGCCATTGCATTAATGGTAAAGTCTCTTCTCTCAAGGTCTTCTTCAAGATTTTTCCCCCACTTAATTTCATCCGGATGTCTTGAGTCGGAATAGCCCCTTTCGGTTCTAAATGTAGTTACTTCAAAAATATCATCTTTATCAACGATACTTACAGTTCCAAAATTATTGTTGTAAAAACTATTTTTAGGAAATATTTTTTTAATTTCCTCGGGAGTCAAATTACTTGTAAAATCCCAATCTTTTACTTCTCTGCCAATCATTAAGTCACGCACAGCTCCGCCAATTATAAAGATTTGGGCCTTTTCATCTTTAAATCTTTCGATTATTTTTTTAACTTTTATCGGGATCTTAATCTCCATGCACAATTCTACTATATTTATGGTCTAAAAACTCACAATCTTATTCTTTCTAATATAATTAATTTATACAAAAAGTGTACAATTTACTATTCAAATGAAGTCACAAATTTTTTTAAAAAATAAAAGCATAATTGACAAAGATACCACTCAAACAGATTTTTTAAATATCTTATTAAAAAATAGAAAAATAAAAAAAAATAGCGCTAGTGATTTTTTTAACCCTCATTATCCTGATATCGGTGACTTTGACATTAATCCTAAGCAGTTAATAAAAGCAGTAGATCGGGTTAATCTGGCTATAAAAAAAGGTCAAAATATTTTAATCTACGGAGACTATGATGTTGATGGTATTACCTCTACGGCTATTCTTTGGCAAGTTCTATATTCTAAAAAAGCCAAGATTCTTCCTTTTATTCCAGATCGAGAAGTTGATGGTTACGGTATAAAAGCCAAGTCCTTTTTTAACTTTCAAACTTTAAAAAATCTTCATTTTGATCTTCTGATTACTGTCGACAATGGAATTGTGGCCGACAAGGAGTTATCAAAAATAGCAGCTCAAGGCACTGACATTATCATTGTCGATCACCACATAACTTCTAAAAAACTCCCTCGTGCTACCGCCATCATTCATTCCGTGAATTTTTCAGGCTCAGCCTTATCTTGGCTCTTTGCTAGTCAATTTGATGACAAGGCCGATCTTGGGTTAGCTGCTGCCGGAACAGTTGCTGATTGTTTACCGTTAATTTCTACTAATCGAAACATAGTTATTCATGGTTTAAAATCGCTACAATCAAAGGCTAGCTGTGGTGTTCAAAAGTTAATTGAAATTAGTGGTATCAAGCAAGAAACGTTGTCAGCTTATGATTTAGGCTTTGTTATTGGTCCTAGAATCAACGCTGTTGGTCGTTTATCAAATCCAACAGAGGCTCTTCGACTCTTGTGCTCCCAAAGTCCCTCTCAGGCCCAAAATTATGCCAAAAATCTTGATAATTTTAATAAAGAGAGGCAAAGTATTCAAAAAGAAGACCTTTTAAGTGCTGAATTAAAAGTCAAACATCAAGATAAGTTAATTTTTGTGTCTGATAAAAATTATTTACCAGGTATTATTGGATTAATAGCTGGTCGTTTGACTGAAAAATATAATTTACCCTCAATAGTTGTTAGCGTTGGCCATAAATATTCAAAAGCATCTTGTCGTTCTATCTCAAATATAAATATTATTGATTTACTTAGAAATTTTCGCAATCTTTTGGTTGATCTTGGTGGGCATGCTGGTGCTGCTGGCTTTACCATCGAAACTAAAAATTTAGAAGAATTTCAAAAAAAAATCACTGAATATACTAACAAAAAACTAAAAGATGTTGATTTAACAACCACATTGGATCTTGAATCAGAAATGAAGTTGTCAGCCTTAACTGTAAAAAATTGTAAAATTATAGACCAGTTTCAGCCTTTTGGAATTGCTAATCCCAAACCGTTGTTTCTATTTAAAAAATTACGAATTGTCGACAAGAGAGTCATCGGTGCAAATGGTGATCATTTAAAGTTGAGACTTGATGATCCCAATACAAGTATTAGGGAAAACGTAATTGCTGAGGCAATCGCTTTTAAAAAAGGAAATTTAGATTGTAATTTAAAGATTGGAGAACTCGTTGACCTGGTGGCGTCCTTGGAATTAAATAACTGGAATAACAAAGTTACTCCTCAGCTTTTCATAAAAGATATTTTAATTACTTAAAATTATTATCTTTTCTATCTCAGTTTTTCTTCTTTTTTGTTAAAATACTGCTATGGAAAGAACACTGGCAAAAGAATGTCTTGAAAAAATTGGACAAAAAGTCTTATTACAAGGTTGGGTGGCTAATATTCGAGATCATGGTCAGATAATTTTTTTAGATTTTCGAGATTGGTCTTCAACTCTTCAGATTGTGGTTGATGTTAAAAACGATTCCAAAATTCATTCTCTAGCTTCAACTCTTGGATCAGAATGGGTTGTTGAAATTGAGGGGACTGTTTCCAACCGTGATCAAAAATCAGTTAATAATAAAATTGATAGTGGTTCTATTGAGATTATTTGTGAAAAATTAACTGTTTTAAGCAAAAGCGAAGTTTCACCTTTTCCACTTGACACTGATGGTACTGAAATTGATGAATCTTTACGCTTAAAATATCGCTACCTTGATCTTCGCCGTCCACGCTTAGCAAAATTATTGCAAAGTAAAAGTCGCTATATCCTATCTGTTAGAAATTGGATGGACAAAAATGGATTTACCGAAGTGATGACTCCACTTCTAACTTCTACCTCACCTGAAGGTGCTCGCGATTTTTTAGTTCCTTCTCGTATTCATAAAGGTAAATCTTTCGTCTTACCTCAAGCACCACAGCAGTTTAAGCAATTGTTGATGGTAGCAGGTTTAGATAAATATTTTCAAATTGCTCCTTGTTTTAGAGATGAGGATCCTCGTGCCGACCGTCATGCGGGTGCTTTTTATCAAATTGATATTGAAATGAGTTTCCCTACTACCGACAAACTTTTTTCGGCCGCAGAAAACTTAATTAAAGAAACTTATCAATCAATTGCTCCTCAAAAAACTATCGCTAAATTTCCTTTCCCAAGAATTTCTTATCAGGAGTCTTTAGATAAATATGGTAGTGATAAGCCTGATACTCGTTTTGGCATTGAATTAAAAAATGTCACCACTATTCTTAAAAATAAGAGTGATTTTAATGTTTTTAACGATGCTGAAATTATTAAGTGTGTTCTCGCTCCAGGCTGTGCTTCTTTTAGTAAAAGCCAAATTGACAATTATGAGAAACTGGCCAAGGAAAAAGGAGGAAAAGGTTTAGCTTTTGTTAAGGTAATAGATGGTAAATTTGACGGGGGAATCTCTCGTTTTATCAATCAAGATTTACAACTAGAAATTATTAGTTTCCTTTCTGCTAATGATGGTGATTTAATCTTTTTTGCAGCCGACACTGTTAGTGTTGTCAACAAGGTTTTGTGTCAGGTTAGACTTGCTTTGGGAGATTTCTTGAAACTAAGAGACCCCAATCTTTTATATTTCAACTGGATTACTTCTTTCCCTTTTTATGAGCTTAATGATGAAGGGAACTTAGATTTTGCTCACAATCCCTTTTCAATGCCAAAAGGAGGGGTTGAAGCTTTAAGTAAAGAGAATCCTCTTAATATTGAGTCTTATCAATATGACCTAACCTTAAACGGTTATGAGCTGGCTTCCGGATCAATTCGTAATCACGAACCAGAAACTTTGGTCAAAGCTTTTGAGGTCTTGGGTTATGGTCGTCAAGAGGTCATTACAAAATTTGGTGGTCTTTATAACGCTTTTCACTTTGGAGCTCCACCCCACGGAGGTTGGGCCATTGGTCTTGATCGATTGTTAATGCTACTGCTTGATGAACCTAATATTCGAGATATTTATGCCTTTCCTCTAAGTTCTAATGGCGTTGATTTATTGATGAATGCCCCCAGTCAACTTGAAGAAAAACAATTGGATGATGTTGGTTTAATGTTAAAAGCAGATATCAAAGCAGCCCTTAAAGATGAAAGCGTCAACTCTTAAGAACAAGTATCTTGATCTTATTATCATTTTTTTAATTGCTTTTATAAATTTATTTTGGTTACCGACTTTTAGTTTTTGGAACATTTATCCTAAAAATATTGTATTTTCAAAGAATTATGACCTTCTTCAATATCAACATCCAGATAAAATATTTTCAAAACTTTCTCACAAACCTGAGTTAAGTTCTCAAAACTATATTCTTATTGATGCCCTCACTAATAGTGTTGTCTTATCTCAAGGCCATCATCAAAAAATATTTCCAGCCTCAACCACCAAATTAATTACAGCCCTGACTGCATTAAATATTTATCCTCTAGATGAAGAAATTATCATCAAGGAACAATATTTAGATGGACAAGTTATGGAGCTTCAAGTTGGAGAAAAAATTACTGTTAAGTCTTTAGTTGATGCTCTTTTAGTTTTTTCTGCCAATGACGCTGCTTATACTCTGGCCAATCATCATCAGGGCGGAGAAGCAGCCTTTATTCAAGAAATGAATTTATTAGTCAACAAATATTTATTAAAAGACACTCATTTTTCAAATTATGATGGTTTACACCGCGAAGACCATTATTCTACCGCTTGGGATCTTTCTCAGATTGCCAGGTTAGCTATCAGAAACAAAACAATTACCCAAACGGTTAAAAAAGAAAATATTGTCATTGAATCACTTGATAAAAAAAATAAACATGAACTTAATTCAACCAACGAACTATTAGGGATTATCCCCGAAATTGAAGGTTTGAAAACAGGCTATACTCAAGAAGCCAGGGGTTGTTTTATTGGTTTAATAAATCTTAACGGACACTATCTGATTAGTGTTGTGGCTCAAAGCGAGGATCGTTTTGGTGATACTAAAAAAATAATAGATTGGGCTAAAAATAATGTTTTTTGGCAAAATTATCAAATTTAGTTTTATTGAGAAATATATTTATCACTTATTGCCGGAACATAAGCTATAAAATTATTATCACCTTTAAAAACATAAATTGGCTGGAGGTACTGAGTTAAAGTAACTGGCTCATAATAAGCCAATTCAATATCACGAATAATTACATTTTCTAAGCTTACATCTGAAGCTGGCCAATAGTTACCAGCTTTTAAATCAGCAATTGCCTCACTGCTTTTTTTAATTGGATAAGTTGAGAAAGATTCTCTATCAATATTGGCATATTTAAAATTAGCTTCAATTATTTTTTTATCACTTATCTCTGAACCGGACACTAAGATTGATACTGACGCTTGGTTATTTTGGGGTGCAATTATTTCCCATTTTCCGTCAAGTTTTTCTCTAAAAAATTCTACCTTAACAGCATTAGCCTCTGATAAGGCGCTAACCGAGGTCATTCTCCCTTCTGCTATTTTCCAATAACTTGTTTTTTTGCTTCCATTTTTTAAATCTTGACCGTACTTATTCCCTTTTTCTAAAAAATTGATAGCCAGCTTGATTGCTTCTTCTTTGTTTGGTACATCTTTGCCTTCAAGAACTGAAGAGTCAACCAGATAAGGATACTTTAAATTAAAATCACCTTCTAAAACATTCATGGTTAGTGTTTTGTTTAGATCATCCTTAAAACTGTAAACACCTTTAGCAACTTCAGTTGAGTCACCCTCAAAACCGAAATTTTTGGCCACTTCTTTTGCTTCTTCGTAAGCTAAAATTTCAGTCGTCGATCGATATATTATGTAAACTTTTGCTTGATCATTAAAGCTGGGGATAATGTCATTACTAAACTCAAAAGAAAAATTTTTCTTAACAAATTCTTTATTTGGAAAAATATTTTTAGGTAAAACCCCATATCTTACCGTAGGTGCAATATAGGCTGGATGTGCTTTTTTGTAAGCAGTAATTGCGCTTACTCCAATCGACCAAAGCAAAGTAAAGATTACAGCTCCAATTCCGCCATATTTAATAAAATTTCGACTAGCATAGGCAGTTTGGGTTAAAGACATAAAATATTTTACACTATAAATGATAAAATTAGCCATGATTGAGAATAAAACTGTTAGAACTCGTATGGCCCCAAGTCCCACCGGGGAGCTTCATATTGGTGGATTAAGAACCCTTCTTTATGATTATGCTTTGGCTAAAAAAAATAATGGTCAATTTATTATTAGGATTGAAGACACGGATCAAAAAAGATATGTTGAGGGGTCGCAAGAAAGAATTTTACAAGTGATTAAGGATTATGGTTTGAGCTGGGATGAAGGTCCCGATATTGGTGGCGATTATGGTCCTTATGTTCAAACCCAAAGGTTAGACATCTATCAAAAATATGCCAAGGAATTAATTGAAAAAGGTGGCGCTTATTATTGTTTTTGCACTCAAGATCGTCTTGATGATCTAAGAGCTACTCAAAAAGCCAACAAACAACTTCCTCGCTATGATCAACATTGTTTAACTCTAACCAAAGACGAAATTCAAAAAAATCTCGACAACAAAGTTCCCTATACTATTCGTCTTAAAGTACCCAAAAATGAAACTATTATTTTAGATGATTTAATCAGGGGAAAAATTAAATTTAATACTAACGATGTTGACGATCAAGTTTTAATTAAATCCAACGGTATTCCCACCTATCATTTTGCAGTTGTTATTGATGATCATTTGATGGAAATCACTCACGTTTTTAGAGGTGAAGAGTGGATTACTTCCGCTCCAAAACATGTTTTACTTTATCGCTATTTTGATTGGCAAATTCCACATTTCGCCCATCTTACAGTTTTGTTAAATTCAGATGGAAAAGGAAAAATGAGTAAGCGTTTTGGTGCTACTCATGCTCGGGCTTTTCTCCAAGAAGGTTATTTACCAGAAGCAGTTTTGAATTTTTTAATGCTTTTAGGTTGGAATCCTGGCGATAATCGAGAATTTTTTACTCTTGATCAGTTTGTTGAGGCATTTAGCTTAGATCATTTAAATAAAAAATCACCAGTTTTCGATCGAAACAAACTCGATTATTTTAATGGTTATTACTTAAGAAAAAAATCAGATCAAGATCTTTTTCTTTTATTTAAACAGTTTTTACCAGCCGCTTCTGATGATCAGATAAAAATATTATTACCGATTTTAAAGGAAAGAATTGTAAAACTATCGGATTTAGAAGTTCAAACTAAATTTATCTTCCAAGATGTTGAATATTCAAAAGAATTATTGCTTAAAAAGGGGACCTCTCCACAGTTGGCCTCCGAAATGTTAACTAAGACAAAAGAAGTTGTTTCAAATAGTTTTGATGACTTATCAACTAGCTTGCTTAACTTAATAAAAAATAATAATTGGAATGTTGGCGAGTTTTTTATGCTTTTTAGGGTCGCCATTTGTGGAGTTGCTTTTACCCCTCCAGTAGTGGAGTGTCTCCCAGCTTTAGGGCGAGAAAAGACTCTTCATAAAATTGATTTGGCTCTTTTGAAATTAAATGATTAAAAAAATAACTAGATTCATTCCTGCTCTTATTTGGATGTTAATAATTTTTTATTTCTCTTCAAAAGAGACCACTGGAATCGGTGGTAGTAACCAGTTTTATCGTTTCATTTTTTTAAAATCACTACATTTAATTGAATATGCTTTTTTATCTTTTTTATTGCTTTTCGCTAATCTTGATAAAAAAACCACTATCGTTTTTTCTTATCTTTATGCCCTTTCTGATGAGATACATCAATCTTTCACCCCAGGTCGTATCCCTAAATTTAGAGATACCTTTATTGATTTAATTGGTATTTTTATTGGTGTATACATTTACTCTTTTGTAGCTAAAAAAACTTCAAATTTTAAATTTCTTTCAAAAAAAAGTTAAATCCTCTATACTGATATTGTGTTTGAAAAAATCTGGAAACATTATTTTTTACCTTTAGAAAAAAACAATCAACGTGCCGACATTTTAAAGCCTAATTTTTTGCTTTTTATAATTGTTCTTTATTTTTTTAGCCAATCTGTTGTCAAAAGTATTACCAACTTAAAACCGGGTGTCTTAGGTTATTCATCTCAAATCACAGCTCAAAAGGTTCTTGATCAAACTAATTATCAAAGACAGCAACAGGGGCTAAAACCTCTTCGTTTTAGCCTTTTGCTTTCTGATTCAGCCACCTCCAAAGCTCAAGACATGTTTAGTTATAATTATTGGTCTCACAAGTCACCTCAAGGCAAGGATCCTTGGACCTTTTTCTCTTCAGTTGGTTATAAATACTCTTTTGCCGGGGAAAATCTAGCTAAAGATTTTTACGACACAGAATCTTTGATTAAAGCCTGGATGAGCTCTCCGACCCATAAAGAAAATATTTTAAGTGATCAGTATGAGCAAATTGGCATCGCTGTTGTCAATGGCACTTTAAACGGAATTAAAACAACTTTGGTTGTTCAGCATTTTGCCACTCCTTTAATTTCTGGAGCTTATGATGAATATCTTCAGCCCCCTTCCTCTTTTTCAACTCAAGGCAATGTCTTATCACAGACCAGTGAAAAACTAATAAGCCCGCTTAGCATAACTAAACTTTTTGCTTTTATTATCACCTCATTATTAATTCTTGCTCTTATTGTTGATGGCTATTTTACGATTAAAAACAATACTCATCGTTTAACCGGATCAAGCCTGGGACATATTGCTTTTTTGTTTATAATTTTATTATTAGTTTTATTTAACCAGCAGGGAGCTGTTTTCTAATATGATTATTCCAAAAGAAGTTAAGGACAAGCCTTTTGAGTATTTACTCTTGTTGTTTATTTTTACTTTTTCTTTTATTGCTTATTTTTTTATTCCCAGCAATCAGCTAAGACGTTGGATTATCGCCTTTATCGCCCTTCTTTATTTTTGCTGGAGTCTTTATCATCACCACAAAAGGGGAGACTTGCAGTTATCAATCGTTATTGAATATCTTTTAGTGATTTTAATTGGAGTAATTCTTATTTCGACCACTCTTCTTTAATTTTTTCCTCTTGCCATTTTTTTATTTTTTTAGGATCTCCGCTTAATAGTACCTCGGGAACCTTGTGGCCCATAAAAATCTGAGGTCTGGTGTATTGAGGATATTCTTTTGTTCTTTTTTTCTCTCCATCAATTTCGACTTCAGACCAACTTTCAATTTTACTTGATTCATCTTTACCCAAAACACCTTCAAGAAGTCTGCAAACAGCATCTGTTATCACCATTGCTGGTAGTTCTCCTCCAGTCAAAACATAATCTCCAATGGAAATTTCTTCATCAATCATATAATCAGAAATTCTTTGATCAAATCCTTCATAGTGGCCAGCGAGAAGTATTAGATTATCAACTTTTGACAATTCTTCCACCTTTTCTTGATTTAATCTTTCTCCTCTCGCTGACATCATTATTATTTTTGTTTTTCCTTTTAATTTTTTCTTAACATCCTCCAGGGCGTTGTAAACAGGTTCTACTCTAATTAGCATTCCCACGTCACCACCAAAAGGTTTGTCATCAACTGTTCCATAGCTATCCAGTGCCCAGTTTCTTAAATTATGAATTTTAATTTTTACAATTTTATTTTTTATCGCTCTTTTAATAATGCTTTCTGCAAAGGGGGACTTAAACATTTTTGGAAACAAGCTAATAATTTCTATTTTCATATAAATATTTTACCATTTGAGTTATACTGAACTATTATGAAACAAATAAAAACCGCCGTTATCGTTATTCCTACCTATAATGAAGCAGAGAACATTGGCAGGATGATTGAATATTTAAATTCAAAAACTTTCCCTTATATCGTTGCCAAAAAAGGAGATATCCAAGAAAATTGGGATTTAAAAATATTGGTTGTTGATGGTAATTCTCCAGATGGTACTGGAAAAGTAGTTCAAAAGGCAGCTAAAAAATATAACAATGTTTTTCTCTATACTGAAACCTCCAAAGACGGTATCGGTGCTGCTTACCTTAAAGGTTTCAAGTATGCTATTGACAACTTAAAGGCCGATTTTCTTTTTGAATTTGATGGTGATTTTCAGCATCCTCCAGAGACTATTCCTTTAATGCTTAAGGCCATGGAAGATGGTTATGATTATGTTATTGGTTCAAGAAAAATTAAAGGTGGATCAAACCCCAAAGGCTGGGGTTTTAAACGTGTCTTTTTCAGTGAAGTTGGCGGTTTTGTTGCTCGCAGTATCATGTTTTTCCCTTTTAAAAACTTTTTTAAAGTCACCGATCCTACCACTGGATTAAAAGTAACCCGAGTTAAAGGTTTTATTGATCAGATGGATTTGGATTGGAGCAAAGGTCGCTTATTAACTAAAAGTTTTGGTTACAAACTTCAATTATTATATGAGACACTTCAGATGGGTGCTAAATTTAAAGAAATTCCTCTCAATTTTCATGTTCGTAATGCTGGCGAGTCAAAAATAGAGTCAAAAACGGCCAAGGATATCTTCAGGGTTGCTCTTCTTTTAAGATGGCAAGATCAATTTACTCAAAAATTTTTAAGATTTGGAATTGTTGGCGGTATTGGTTTTGTTATCAATACTTTAGGAGCCAAAATTTTTAAATCATTTTTAATTACTCCAACTTCAAATGTTAGTATTCTTAATGGAGTTTCAAACGCCATGGCTGCCGAAATTTCCATTATTTCTAATTTTATATGGAATAATCTGTGGACTTTTTCTAAAGAAAAAATTACTCAAAAAGGACAAGTTTTCACCAAGTTTATTACCTTTAACTTATCATCAATCGTTAGCGGTATCATTATCCCTTCTTTGGTTATTGCTCTACTTACTCATTTCTTTGGTGATCACCTCTTTATTTATCAGATCTTTGCCATTTTCTTTCTTACCATTCCTCTTAATTGGTTTGTTTACAATACTTTTATTTGGAAAAACAAAAAGAAATAATTATAGTAAAATGTCTTTAGTTATAAATTCATCTAATTTGATATGAAAGGAATTATTTTAGCTGGTGGTAGAGCCACCCGTTTACGTCCATTAACAGCCATTACTTCAAAACAACTACTGCCTGTTTACAATAAGCCAATGATTTATTATCCAATCGATACTTTGGTAAAAGCTGGAATTACCGATATTTTAATTATCGTTGCTCCTGATTATTCTGGTCATTTTTTAAATCTTTTGGGAGATGGTAAACAATTTGGTGCCCGTTTTAGTTATGCCGTTCAAAAAGAACCTCGGGGTCTAGCTGATGCTTTTATTATTGGCGAGGATTTTATTGATGATGACGATGTCACCATGATTTTAGGAGACAATATCTTTGATAAAGATTTTTCCAAAGAAATTAAAGGCTTTAAAAGTGGTGCTATGGTTTTTGCCAAACAAGTAGCTGACCCAGAAAGATTTGGAGTTGTTGAGTTTGATAAAAACATGAAGGCAATTTCTATTGAAGAAAAACCACAAAAACCAAAAAGTAATTATGCCGTTGTCGGGCTTTATAC
>CAZEKY010000004.1:0-4032 GCA_964512875.1 uncultured Gammaproteobacteria bacterium | reverse complement strand
GTATTTCCAGATTGGGTAAAAATAATCACCGCTTTAATATCAATATTGTTATTTTTTATAATATCGACGGCTGCTTGAACTAAAATTTCTGTTAAGCTTTTATTTTCAAAAATGAGTTCTTTTACCTCTCCATTTTTTTCATTAAAGATGGCTATTTGTGACATTTCTTCTAGTACCCTTATCGGATGTTTTCCAATAGCTGTTTCCTCAGAAAGCATTAGAGCATCTGTGCCGTCAAAGATAGCGTTTGAAACATCAGTTGTTTCGGCTCTACTTGGTCGCAAGCTTTCGACCATTGATTTAAGCATCTGAGTTGCTACGATTACCGGCTTGTTATATTTTCGAGAAATATCAATTATTTTTTTTTGCCAATAAGCCAATTCCTTAATAGCCACTTCTATCCCCAAATCACCTCTGGCAACCATTACTCCATCAGATGCTAAAATAATTTCTTCTAAGTTTTTAATTGCACTAGCATTTTCAATTTTGGCAATCACTCCAATTTTTGGATTAATCTTTTTAAGTATTTTTTTTAGGATTTCTACATCTTCTTTGTTTCTCACAAAAGACAGAGCAATATAATCAACCTTTAATTCTTCCAGTCTCACCAGAGCAATTTTGTCTCTTTCATCAAGTAAAGGTAAATTAAAATCTCTATTGGGTACATTTAGACTTTTTTTATTTTTAACTACAAAATCTCTTTGTCCTTTTGCTTCCAATACTTTTCCTCTTTTATCAATAATTTTTAATTCAATCTCACCATCATCTAAAAAAAGGACATCTCCCTCTCTTATTTCTTTTAAAACAGAGTCTTGATTTATTTTTATCGACTTGTTGTTTGCTAAAAAATTATCAGCCAAAAAGAGAGACTCTTCTTTTTTCACCATTAAATCTAGCCCATCTTTTGTTTCGACTCTAATTTCTGGACCCTGAAAGTCAATCATAATTCCAATCTTCTTATTTAAACCCTTTGCTATTTCCTTGGCTCGTTCAATTGTTTTTTTATGCCACTCAAAATTATTATGTTTTAAGTTAAAACGAAGGACATCTACTCCATTTTTAATTAAATCTGTTAAAACTTCGACTGATTCACTGGCTGGTCCAATAGTGGTAATAATTTTAGTTTTTCTTTCCATCCTGTATTAAAATCATAACATTTTTAGATAAATAAAATGTGTTACTATATTTATTATGACTCAAAATAATGACAAGTGTCCAAAATGTGGTGCTAATTTAAGTGAGATAATTGAAACTCCAACTGGTCGTCGTCTTCAAAGATGTACCCAGGGTTCTTGGAATCCCCAAACTCATAAAACTGAAGGCTGTGATTATGTTAAATGGTTAGAAGTTGAACCTCAACAGCTTGATGAAAAATGTCCCAAGTGTGGTCAACCCCTCGTTCTTCAGCTGACTAGATTTGGTAAAAAAATGAAAAAATGTAGCGCTGGTACTTGGAATAAAGAAACCAAAAAAGTAGAAGGCTGTGATTATGTCGAGTGGATTAATGGAACCACTGAAGCTCTTGATGAAAAATGTCCTAAGTGTGGACAGCCTCTTGTTTTGTTTACCACTGCTAATGGTAAAAAAATGAAAAAATGTTCTACTTCTGGTTGGGACAAAGAAGCCAAAAAGGCCACTGGTTGTGATTATGTTTTATGGTTAAAAGCAAACCAAAGCTCTAGTGACAACGGTGAAGAATACTTGCCACCAGAATCAGAATTCTAAATGTTGCTGTCTCAAAATTTTATTAAAGACCCTTTTGTTGTTAAGGAGTTACTATCCGTCACTTCTATTTCTCAAAAAGATTTAGTGATAGAAATAGGACCAGGAAGAGGCATTATCACCCAGGCTTTAGTTAAAGAGTCTGGAAGGATAATTGCAATTGAAAAAGACCCCTCTCTCTACTCTTATTTGCTTGATAAATTCAAAGATCAGGATAACTTAAAAATTATTAATGGTGATTTTTTAAAATGGAATTTACCCAATGATGAATATAAGCTTTTTTCCAATATTCCTTTTAATATTACCGCTCAAATCATTGATAAATTATTAAAGGCAAATAACAAAGCTCAAGAGATTTATTTTATTCTTCAAAGTGAAGCTGCTGAAAAATATGAAGGTCTCAAAGTCGAAACTCAAAATTCTATTTTGGCCAAAGTCTTTTACGATATTGAAATTTTAGGAGATATTGATCGTACTGCTTTTACTCCTAAACCTCAAGTTAAAATTTCTTTTATTAAATTTAAATTAAAAAAAGAAGCCTTAATAGAAGAAGGTGATTATCAGTCTTTTCGAGATTTTGTAATTTATGGTTTTAATCAGTGGAAAAGTGACATTTTTAACGCATATAAAAAGGTTTTTTCTTATCAACAATTTAAAATAATTAATAAAAAACTAAAAATTAATAATCTTAAACCTAGTCAATTATCACTTAAAGATTGGCTAGATTTTTTTGATATTTATCAACAATATGTTTCTTTAGCAAAAAAAGATATTATTGATGCTTTCGAAGATCAATATCAAAGAAAGATTAGGGTTAAAAAATAATGCAAAAATATGTCAAGAAATAAAAAATTGATTATATTATTTTTAATTATATTTTTTAGTATTAGTATTTTTAGTTTTCTGTTTTTATTTTCAAAATATAGAAAAGTTTTTGTTCAGGTAACTGAGACTAAAATAAGTAGCCAGCTATCACCTTCACCAACTCCCACACCCGATCCTAATCGTTCTTTTTCATTTTTACTTTTGGCTTATGGAGGGGGAGTGCATGATGGCGGCACCTTGACTGACTCCATCATTGTTAGTCAGGTCATTCCAAAAGAAAAAATAATTAAGCTCATTTTTATTCCTCGAGATCTGTGGGTTCCGATTCCGCTTTCTATTGGTGAAAGCAAGATGGCCAAAATTAACGAAGCTTACTCTGTTGGCTTGAGTGATAAAAAATATCCAAACAAGGAAATTCAATATACTGGCAGTGCTGGAGGAGGGCAATTGGCTAAAGACGTTGTTTCTATTGTTGTTGGTTTTCCCATTGATAATTTCGTGGTGTTAAATTTTGATTCTTTTATTAAAATAGTTGATACTTTGGGTGGAGTAAAAATAAATGTTGCCAAAACATTTGATGATTTTTATTACCCTATTGAAGAAAAAAGCAAAGATCTTTGTGATAAAGCACCTGAAGAAATTACCGCTCTTACGGCTACTGTTTCTGGAGAAAAACTCGATCATTATTTTTTGTGTCGTTATGAACATCTCCACTTTGACAAAGGAATTCAAAACATGGATAGTGCCACTCTTTTAAAATTTGTTCGATCTCGACATTCAAAAGAAGACGGTGGAGATTTTAATCGATCACTTAGACAAAAACTTGCCATCGAAGCGATAAAGGATAAGCTTCTTTCTTTGTCTGTGCTTCCAAAAGTACTTCCTCTTTTTAATTCTTTATCTAATAATTTTGTCACTGATCTTTCTTTAAATAAAATCAATGATCTTTTGTCAAAAATTGACGAATATCGAGATTATCAAATTGAATCTTTTCAATTAACGGATCAAAATTATCTGCTTAATTCGAAAAGTAGCAGTGGACAATATATTTTAATACCTAAAAAAGGCGATAATGATTGGTCTGAGATTCATTCTTTTCTAAGCAAAGAAGCCACTTCTTCTTCGGTGTTAAATTAGTTTTTAATTACTTTTGACAAAAACATATTAACCAGGGAAAGAACTATGGCTGCTATTAAGGCACTCTTGAAATTCGCAATTGAAAAACCAGTAACAATTTCACTCGTTATTAACAAAAGTATTGCATTTATCACAAAAGTGAACAAACCCAAAGTCATAATGTTAATAGGTAACGTCAAGATCGTTAAAATTGGCTTAATTAACAAACACAAAATTCCCCAAACAACCGAGATAACAATTAATGGAAAAAGTCCTACTATTATAAAACCAGGGACAATGTAAGCAGTAATCGAAAAAGCCAAAATACTTATTAAAAATTTTGTAATCATGATTAATACTAATTAAAAG
>CAZEKY010000003.1:37193-43392 GCA_964512875.1 uncultured Gammaproteobacteria bacterium | reverse complement strand
ACTTACAACAAATCAAGTTATCCACCGAGACTATATCACACTATATCACCTGCCCTGTGAAAACTATAGGATATTTCGTGAAAATATTATAGGATGTTCTATATTATAGGACTCCCCTCTGCCCTGCTGACCAACATGTCTTCTTTTATTCAAACAAAATTATTTTAATTTAAACGATAAATCCCTATTATCACTATTACTAATCATTTTTTAATTAATTTAGTCAAGAAGAGCCCTTATAGTCCCAATTTACATCCCCCTGTCCCCTTTTAAAACAAAAAACATTTAGATTATACGTATAGATAGGGAATTATTCAATAAATCCACCTACCTGGATCTTCCAAAGCCTGTTATATATACCTTTCTCCAGGTTTATTAATTTAGAATGACTTCCCTCTTCTACTATTTTTTTACCATCTATCACTATTATCCTGTCAGCTTTCTTGATAGTAGAGAGTCTGTGAGCAATTATAATAACTGTTTTATTCTTCATTAATTTTTCCAAAGAATCTTGGATGTATTTTTCAGATTCAGAATCTAAGCTTGAAGTTGCTTCATCTAAAACCAAAATTGGGGCATTTCGCAATATTGCCCTGGCAATTGCCACTCTTTGTCTTTCTCCTCCAGAAAGCTTAACTCCTCTCTCTCCAACAAAAGTATTGTAACCAAGAGACAATCTGCTGATAAACTTGTCACAGTGTGCCATTTTAGCTGCTCTTATTACTTCTTTATCAGTCGCATTAGGCTTTCCATATCTAATATTATCTATTAGACTTCTGTGAAATAAAATTGGATCTTGGGGAACCAGGCTAACATTAGCTCTCAAGCTTTCCTGGCTTACTTTTGAAATGTCTTGATTGTCAATTAAAATCCTTCCTTTTTTAATATCGAATAACCTCAAAATAAGTTTTGTTAAGGTTGTCTTGCCTGAACCTGACGTTCCCACCAAGGCAACCGTTTCTTTAGGCTTAATTTCAAGATTAAAATTATCAATAATATTTTCATCTTTTTCATAAGCAAAAGAAACTTTTTCAAAAATTATTCTACCCTCTTTTATTTTTAATTTTTTAGCCCCTTTTACATCAACAATCTCATGAGGAGTGTTTAAGATAATAGTCATTTCTTCAGCTTCAGCCAATCTCTCATATATTTTGGTGATTATCCTACCAAAATCCCACACCATATTAATTACCACGATAATATAACTTTGAATTAAAACAAAATCACCTACTGTTAAAACATCTCTTTTCCACAAATTAATTGCCAAATAAAAAATACCCACTTCTAAAAACATTAATAAAAAAGACTGAATGCCGCCAAAGGTTGCATTTAAATCCCAAGTAAAACGTCGAATTTTGTGTAGTTTTTCAGAAATAATTGAAAAACCTTTTTCTTCTATTTTATAACCATTAAAAAGCTTTATATTAGTATTATTTGCAATTGCGTCTGAAAGAAAACCGCTAGCCTCAGTTTCTGTTTCACTTCTTTTAATATCAAACTTAATTTTATATTTAGTAAAAATCCAATTTATTCCTAAAAAAAGTATTATCCACGACAACATTCCCATCCCTAGCGCAATATTAATCTTACTTAATATTGTGGTCATTATAGTGATAGTAACAATGCCGGGAAGTAACTCAAAGAATATCTGGTCAGCTAAAACTTCAAAAGCATTAACATAGCTTTTAGTTTTTTTTACCATTGATCCCGAAAAATTATTTGAAAAATACAAAAAAGAATGATGTTGCAAATAAGAAAAACATATTTCATACAAGTCAGTAATTACTCTTGATTCTAGGAAATTTAAAATAAAAATAGTTATTCTCCAAAATACCCATCTTGATAGTTTCAATAACATAATCAGTAGCAAGGCTGAAAATAACCCCTTAACAACAATCTCTTTGTTGTCTCCGCTAGTTAAAACATTAAAAAAATTCTTAAAAAAAACAGGAATTACTGAATCGAGAGCTGAAGCCAAAACAATTGACATCATCACCAAAACCACCAGACCCTTGTACTTTATCAAGCTTTTCCAAAAATGGATAAGAGTTTTTGCGCTATTGTCTTTCATATTATTAGTCTTTAAATTATATCCTATTTTGTGCCTAAATTTTGTATATAATAAAGACATGAATTCGATTATCAAAAATGTTTACGAACAGTCGAAATTAAGTTTTAAAAAAATTATTTTAGCTGAAGGTGAGGATCCAAGGATTATTGCAGCAGCAAAAATTATTCGAGAAGAAAAAATAGCCGATATTATTGTTCTTGGTAAAAATGGAGATATTGATCCTCAAACCTCTCCCCTGTTAAAAGACTTTGCTAAAGATTTGTATGATTTAAGAAAAGATAAAGGATTAACTGAGCAAGAAGCTCAAAGATTAGTTAAAAATCCTTTATATTTTGGAACCTTAATGGTTCACTCCGGAATGGCACACGGAATGGTAGCAGGATCAAACAGCACTACTGCTGATACTTTTAAGCCTGCTCTACAAATAATAAAAACGAAAGAAAATTCCAACATTGTGTCTAGTTTTTTCGTTATAGAAACCAATAATCCCCTTGTTGGCGAAGAGGGGCTTCTTTTTTTTGCTGACTGTGCCCTAAATATTAACCCTTCAGCCGAGCAGCTTTCTGAAATTGCTCTCCAAACAGCAAAATCGTTCACTACTCTTACTCAAAAAACACCCAGAATTGCGATGTTATCGTTTTCTACACATGGAAGTGCTAAAGGTGAAATGGTAGAAAAAGTGCAGACAGCCACTCTTTTAATTAAACAAAAAAATCCTAATCTGATTATTGACGGAGAAGTTCAAGCAGATGCCGCTTTAGTTCCGTCAATTTGCGACACCAAATATCCTCAAAATTGTATTCATGGGAAAGCCAATATTCTCATCTTTCCTGATTTAAATTCAGGTAATATTGCTTATAAATTAGTGGAAAGAATTGCTAATGCGAAAGCTTATGGCCCCCTATCTCAAGCGATCAATAAGCCTGTCAATGATCTTTCGCGTGGGTGTAGTGTTCAAGATATCGTCACAACTGTTGCCCTAACCTCTTTGCAAGAATAATTATTGAGACAGTCCAGTAAACAGTATTCCCAATATTGTTGCCACTCCTACCCAAACAAAAACCAGCCATGTTCTTTTAAACAATCTTTCTCTTAAATCTGCCTGCAACAATCCGCTTATTATGTACACAACCATTACTAAATAAATTGATCCCTTAAAAATACCTACTGGCAAAAAACCTAAAACGAGAGCAATTTCCGACGTTATTACTGAAGGTACCAAGATATAAGATAAAAGACTTTTATCTTTACCATCATCTGGCAACTCTATCGTTACACTAAAAAAGATATACAAATATAAAATTAAAGAAATTGCAAATACAAACAATGTGTTTAGCCAATAGTTCAACTTAAAAGAAAATAAACTATCGAAAAGGAAAAAAGAAGAAATTAAAAGCAAAATTAACCCCACAGTATAAGCAGCCCGATACAAAGGCGGGGTTCTAAAGCCAATTGCTACCAAAAAAACATTTTCAACCAAAAACATAACATAACAAATTGTTCCAAAAAACAAACTATAAGTTAAGGTCAACAAAAAACCTTGTGGTAATAAAATTGAAAACAAAGCAAAACCAAGAAAAAAAGCCACCGGCATAACCACAGACATTAGACGAATATACATATTCTGATCAAAAACGATACCCAGTCCAAACCAAAAACAAAAAACAACCATAACTATTCCAACAAGCAATCCATAGTAATGAGATTCATAAGGTAAACTCAAAAAAAAATAAAACCCAACTGTTGCAAGTAATGAGGAAAAAAAATATTTAAGTCTCTTAGACATTTAATAGATTATACCTTTTTATAATCAAATCCGGCAAAAACATTTAGAACATCATCATTTTCCTCTATTTCCTCAATCATTTCTATTATTTTTTCAACTTCATCCTCAGATTCAAGAAGAGTTGGGTTGTTAGCTCTCAAAGATACAGAGGAGTTAACAATCTCCAAATTCATTTTTTTAATTTCATTTGTAATTTGAATTAAATTATCCGGATTAACCAATAGTGTTTTATCATCAAAATCATTTACCCCAAGATCTATCAATTCTAGTTGTTTTTCTTCCGAAATATCATTTTCTAACTCAATTTCCCCTACCCTACTGAATTGAAACATCACCGAATTATTATCACCAAGGCTGCCACCATAATTTCTAAATATCAATTTAATTTCACCCAAGATCCTATTTTTATTATCAGTCTCCACTTCAACAATCATTGGAACCCCAAAAGGACCATACCCCTCAAGTGTCAAATTCACCAGATTGGCCTTTCTTTCTTCAAAACGAGAGATTAGTCTATCAATATTTTCCTTGGGCATATTAACCTCTCTTGCCTTTTCTATGGCAATTTTTAACCCTAAATTTCCCTCAACATTAGTTATTCCCCCTCCTACTCTAATTGCCGTTATTATGTTTTTTGAAATTTTAGTAAAAGCCTCACTTCTTTTTTTATCTTGAGCACCTTTACGATTTTTAATATTTGCCCACTTTGAATGACCTGACATATTTTTTACTTAAAATAACTAGAATAGTTTATCACTGAAGGCAAATTATCTCCAAAATACAATTCAAGCTCTCCTTCATTTAAATTCTGATCGTATCTTGTGTCACAATAAAAAATATTTTTAATCATGTTCCAGCTAAAACTCTCTTCCACCTTGTCTCCATAAATTGCCAAGCATGATTCTACTTTTTCATTATTATTATCGGTTGAAATAACTGAAAAACCAGACCATTCAAATCTTTTACCAATAAAAGTTGCCAAACCTGTTTCGTTGGTATTGTTAAAAATTGAAATTCTCAATTCTTCATTATTAATACTACTTTCAGAAAAATCTCTAACCATAATTTCACCTAAAAGTATTTCATTATCCGTCAAAGCTCCTCTAATTTGCTCTTTTTTTAGAAACATTTTATCGTAACTAATTTTATACTTAACCCATTCAATAAAACCCAAGTTATTTAGCAAGAGCGAATCATTTTTCCAATCGTTAACAGATTCTAAAAAAATAATCTTATCTGTAAAAAATCCAAAATTATACCAAAACATATCTTTTGCCATTTTATTTTTATTGTCTGCTAGTAGCATCTTTGCCACCTTGTTGTTTTTTTCCCACACACCCTCCCCTGGAAGCCAGACTTCTACTTCTTTCTCTAAACTTAAAAAATTAATCATTTTTCTTTCATTAGATATTGAAAGCAAGGCGACACCATCAGTCGCTATCAATCCAATTTTGTTGTCCAAATTTTTATATTTTTTATCTTTTTCTTTTAAGAGTCCCGATAGCACAATTAGAAGTAGCAAAAACAATATTGCCAAAGAAGCAAGCACTTTTAAATTATTTTTTTTATGACTATTAATACTTTTCATATTGATCTAACACTTTTATTAAATCATCAGGCATTTTACTTTCAACTTTAATTTCTTTGTCGTCTGTCGGGTGCCTAAAAATGATTTGAAAGGCATGTAAAAATGGTCTTTTTAGGTATCTGTCATCTTTGCTTCCATAGGTTTTATCTCCAAGCAGAGGCCACCTCAAGTGGCTAAAATGAACTCTGATTTGATGTGTCCTCCCTGTTTTTAAGTCTACCTCCAACAAGCTATATACTTTCCCTTCATTTTTATATTTTGAGATTAATTTAAATTTTGTTAATGCTTTTTTTCCATCTTCTCTAACCTCAAATTTAGCAAAAGCATGTCTTGATCTTCCAATTGGCATGTCGATTGAACCATCAAAAGAAGTGTCTCCCTCAACTAAACAATAGTACTTTTTAATAATTGTTCTTTCTTTAAACTGCTTTTTCAATTTAATAAATGCCTTTTCTGTTTTAGCAACCATGATTAGACCAGTAGTCCCCTTATCTAGCCTGTGGATAATTCCGTTTCTTGCTAAATTATTTGGTCTTATTTCTCCCAAATAGTCTTCCAACGTGTTTTTTTCATCCTTTTTTTCTTTAGTTGTCGTCACAAAAGCCGGCTTGTCTACCACCATTAAATCATCATCTTCAAAAATTATTTTTGTTTTTTCCATAAGATATCAAACAAACAAATCAAAACACCTAACCCTATTATCCAATCATTAATATTATTGTAAAGCCCACTTCCCAATAAGTTCCAATAGTCA
>CAZEKY010000003.1:0-37093 GCA_964512875.1 uncultured Gammaproteobacteria bacterium | reverse complement strand
CATTTTTCACAAACACCAAATTTTCCAATTTTTATTCTTGTTAAAGCTGTTCTAAATTGAACAATTTGTTTTTGAAGAAATTTTACCTTTATTTCATTTTCAAAATGACCAATTTGCTCATCAACATCTTCTTCTAAAGAATTTTCATTAATTCGATTTTCATCCATAAAAGGATCTTCTTTTTTAAGTTGTTTTTTACTTTTTTTTAAAGAAACCAACTCCTTTTCCAGAAACATTTTTATAGGAGATAGCAATCTATGTGGTAAATTTAAGCTTTCCTTCTTATTTGTTGTCATATTATCTCCTTTTGTTAATCGATAAAAAATTAAAAACTTCACCTAAGATACACAATCCTGCCAGAGAAATCAAACTAATAATCCAATAAATAATTGAAAAAAAGATATTGGAATGAAAAGCAATTTCTATAAATCCAAGTATCAAAAAAGATAAAAATAATGTTGATAAAAAAGCAAAACCCTTTTTGCCACTTTTGTACCACACTAAAGATCTATATTTTACTTTTGCAATATTCATATAAATTAAAATAAGCACCAAAAAAATCAAATAAGATCCGACTTTTAAATCAAAATTACTTCTAACAAGCTCATCTAAAAGCAAAAAAAATAATAAAAGCAAAGCATTTTTCAAATTATCTTCGCAAAAGGGTACAAATTTCCAGTTTTTTATTTTAGAGAAAATAAAATTGGCTAGAAGTAACCCTCCAAAAGCACCTACATAACTAATTCCTGGTTTTTGCCATATGGAAAACCAGCTGCTCCAATTATCATTCCAAATTCCGTAATTTACCAAACCATAAGTAATTCTTCCGCTAATAAAGAAAAAAAGAAGTGCCACCCAACAGTAAGAAACCACACTATTTTCCTCGTAGTTATCGCGAAGATCTCTCCATGTTAAATAAGCAAAAAGTAATATTGCAAAAAATCTTATTATCCCCATAGTGATATTTTATTTTATCATTAATATCTTTTTCTTATCTTCCAACTTCAAAAACTTAATCTTTTGCTAACTATAATGTGCCGAAGGAGGGAATCGAACCCCCATGATGTTGCCACCACACGATTTTGAGTCGTGCGCGTCTGCCAGTTCCGCCACTTCGGCTAAAAGTAAGATATTATAACCCGAAATTACTGCTTTTTCTCCACATCAAAAAAGCTAACCTGTTTACCATTGAAATAAAGGTTAAAGCTACCTGTTGGCCCGTTACGATGTTTTTCAACACTACAAGTCACCATCTCTCTTACCTCTTCATCTTCTCTATATAAAAAGAAGACGACGTCGGCATCTTGTTCGATACTTCCTGATTCCCTTAAGTCGGACAACTTCGGTCTACCCCCTCTTGCTTCCATCGCTCTTGATAACTGAGCTAAAGCCAAAACTGGGACTTTTAATTCTCTGGCAAGATTTTTTAAACCCTGAGAAATTTCAGACACTTCCTGAACACGATTATCTCTTGTGCTTCCATGCATCAACTGCAAATAATCAACTACTATAAATTTTATTCCTTTATCCACTTGTAGCCTTCTAGCCTTAGTTCTTAGTTCTGTGACAGTCAAACCAGGAGTATCATCAATGTAAAGAGGAGCTTCTGCTAACACCCCCATTGCTTCAGACAAAGCATCAAAATCATTTACCGATAATTGTCCTGTTTTTAATTTCCACGCATCAATAAGTCCTTGCCTTACCAAAAGTCTATCAACCAACTCTTCTTTACTCATTTCCAAAGAAAAATAACAGGCTGGTAATTTTTTTTCCACAGCAACATAACGAGCAATGTTTAAACCAAAAGCAGTTTTACCAACTCCAGGTCTAGCCGCTAAAATTAGCAAATTACTATCTTGCATTCCAGCTAAAATATTATCCAAACCTTTAAAACCACTAGCCACACCCCTTAAACCAGTACCCATTTTTTGTAGCTCATCAAGCCTATCAAAACTTGCCGTTAACACCTCTTTTAAAGAAGTTGGGATTGATTTTAAATGTTTTTGAGATAAAGAAAAAATCTCTTGTTCGGCCATATCCAACAACTGATCCGCCGGTAAGCTTGGATCAAAAGCCTTCTCGGTAATTCTGCCAGAAGCTGAAATCAGTTCTCTTTTTGCTGATAAAGATTTAATTATTTTTCCATAACTTTCAACATTAGCCGAAGTGGGAACTTCACTAGCTAATCTTGTTAAAAATCCTTTTCCTCCAATATTTTTTAATACTTTTAATTCTTTGAGTTTTTCTGAAACAGTTACAATATCAATTGGCATTCTTTCTTCATAAAGCTTAATCATTGCTTCATAAATTTTTCCATAATTTGAGTTGTAAAAATGCTCTGGTCTTAAAAATTCTGAAACCGCCAAAACCGCATCATTATCAATTAAAATCGATCCTAAAACACAAACTTCAGATTCTTCAGAATTCGGTGGTAATCTAATTAAGTCTGTAGACATGGTCTATTATACCTTTTTTAGAACTTTAAGTTCCATGCCATCAGGCAAATCATCTTTATCTATTTTTAAAGATTCAACAGCTTCAAGTCCTTCCCTGTCAGCTTGATCTAAAAAGACATCTAAATTTGATTTGTCGCAATCATCATATCCAGTTGGAATAAGATAATTTACTCCCCATTTTTTAGCCCATTCTAAAATCATTTTTCCACTAGGACTATTTTTAATCAAAACTGGAGCAAATAAAACATCAGCTGCTTCAATTTTTTCAATTCTTTTGTCAGATAAGGCCTCATCCAGATCTCCCAAAAAAATAATTTTTACGCCATCTATATTAATAATGTATAAAGTCCCATTTCCACTTGAAGATAAACCATTAACCTCCACTCCTCCAACTTCATACTCGCCTGCTGCTCTAATTAAAATTTTTTCATTTTCAAACCCCATTCCATCATATTTTTCATCAGTAAATAAAAAAACTCTTGATGGATATTTTGAGTTATTCCGATACTCTTCGCTTGGATTTATCAAAACGCCTTCTTTTTTTCCTTTTAAATAAACTGATTGTTTTTCTAGTGCTTTTATTTCCATGTTTAAATTCTATCATCAACTTTCGATTCTGACTATTTGTGATATCATTTATGTTACTTAAAAAATGATAAAGGAATACATTCTGGCAATTATTCTCGGAGCAATCTTAGGTCTAGGCTCAACCGGCGCTTATGTTGCCTTATGTAAAAACAAAAAAACTCCTGCTCTAGAAGAAACAATCACAAAGACTATTGAAAATAAAGATAACGAATCAGTCAGTGCTTCCATCACTCCAACCACAATTGAAACAAAAACTTCAATAAAGATTACCTCTCCTGAAAATAACTCAGTATTATCAACCTCAAAAATTAATATCAAAGGTGATGCAAAACCAGAAAGTCTTGTTATTATCGTTACCCCTTCTTCTAAGGTCTTTCAAGACAAAGCCAATTCTAATGGTGTTTTTAACATTAGTATTGAACTTGATAGCGGTATTAACCTTTTAAAAATTAGCAGTACAGATATAAATGATGTTCAAGAAGAAACAGAGTTGACACTTACCTATTCAACTGCAAAAATTTAATTATGTTTTTAATTGTTTTTTTATTTTTACTCTTCCCTCCACAACTAATAGCTCAAAGCGTCACTCCAACTCCAGACGCTAAAACTGAAGCAATCAGAGAGTTGGCTGAAAAAAAAGTTCAAGACATGCTAGGTATCACCAGTTCTTCTCTTTCACCAACGATACCCAAATCTGTCGTGGGGACAATTACGAAAATTGACAACAATAATATTATTTCCAGCTTTAAAAATGAAAATAAAGAGTTAGAAACAAATTCAGAGACAGTAATTATTAATGAAAAAAAACTTAAAGCTAAATTCACTGATTTAAAAGAAGGTCAAACAATTTTGGCCATGGGTTATTATGATCAATTTAGCAATTTTGCAGCCAAAAGAATTATTATCACCAACTCTGAAGATATAAAAAATAAAAATGAAATTGTTTTTGGCACTATCACTGATATTTCACAAAGTTCTGATGTTTTAGTTCTGGTTCCAATTAAGAATAAAAATACACAATATCAAATAAAAATTAGTTCTAAGACAAAAATTACCAACAAAGATGGAGATTCTTTAACCCTCAGTAAACTTAAAAAAGGACAAAAAGTTACCGCAGTAATTCAACCAAATATAAAAATCTCAAATACTTTTGATGTTTTTCAGATTGTGACCGTCAATAATCCGGCTGCTTCCAATTAAAGAAAAGCTCAACTTCTTTAATATTCTTTTATAAAACTTTCAAAGCTTGATATAATAACCAGGTAATCAACATGGTGGCATTAGCTCAATTGGTTAGAGCGCAGCTCTGTGAAAGCTGAGGTTGTCGGTTCAAGTCCGATATGCCACCCATATAAAACAAAACTTTATTCCCCGATAATTTCTATTTTCTGTTCTATCTCAATTTTTGAACCTGAATTTATCATTGAAGTTGGGCTTCCAAAAAATAAATTATCTTTTTCCATAATCGGCTCAAGACAAAAATAGCTATTATCAAAAATTTTATTATCCCCCTCTTCTAAAAATCCAGTCCACAATTTAGCATGATTTAATCTCTCCAAGCTCCAGCGAATTAATGGTTTTCCTGGAATGAATAATTCATTTATTTTCTCAAGAGAAACAAAATTACTTTCCTTTATATCTTTACTTAAATTATTACCATTTAAAAGCACCCCCTCCCATCCAATAGCAGAAGACCAATAATTATGAATAGCAGCGTTTACAGGTTTAGGATTGTTACCCTTATTCTCAATAATTATTTTATGAGTTAAAGAGTTTTTATCAAAGATAAATAATTGAACAACACTTAACTGCTCTATTTCACATTTAACTGACACCGAATCCTCTTTTTTATCAATCAAGCTCCAACTTCCATTTCTAAATGGACCATGAAAAGGCAATCCAAATTCTTCAACTCCATGATCAGCAAAATTTGGAATACACACATGGGTGTTTCCGCTTTTACCATCTATTCTTTCATAAGTTCCTAAAATTAAAGCATCTCCCCTTTTTAGGTTAATTATTCTTCCCCCATTCAAATCAATATTTAATTCCCATTCTAAAAAAGAAAATTGATTTACTTGCATATAATCATATTGTACTTCAAAGACACTTTGATTTAAAATACAAACATGACTAAAGCACAAACATTAAAAGGTTTCCGAGATTTTTTACCTGAGGACATGGCTATCAGAAATTATGTAAAAAATACCCTCATTGAAACAATTGAAAAATCTGGATTTTTACCAATCGAAACTCCCGCCTTGGAATATTCCTCTGTTTTAAAAGGCAAATATAGCAATGAAACCGATAATAAACTTGGATATTTCTTTAAAGACAACGGGGACAGAGATATTGGGCTTAGATATGATCTGACTGTTCCCACTGCAAAAGTGTTAGCGATTTATGGCAATAATCAGATCAAATTACCTTTTAAGCGTTATCAAGTACAACCTGTTTGGAGAGCAGAAAATACTCAAAAGGGTCGATATCGAGAATTTGTCCAATGCGATATGGATATTTTTGGATCTTCATCCCCTATCGCCGATTCAGAAATTATTTATCTTGTTTATCAAAGTATTAAAAAACTTACTTTTAAAAATGCCGTTATTAAAATTAACAGTCGACCTTTACTTTTAGATATTTTAGCAAAAAGTAATGTTAAAAACGATCAAAGTTCGGTACTTCAATCTATCGACAAGTTAGAGAAAATAGGTGAAAATAGAGTAAAAGATGAGCTCGCCTCTAAAGGCCTAAGTACTACTCAGATTGTCGATATTTTTAAATATATCAAATTAGCACAACCAGACAATAATCTTAAGCAAATTTTTGATAATTTAGAGGCCTTACAAATTCCTAAATCAGCTTATATTTTTGATCCAACGTTGGTTCGCGGCTGTGATTATTACACCGGTGTAATTTTTGAAGTTTCAGTTACAGAACCCAAAATTGGAGCTATTGGTGGTGGTGGCCGTTATGACAACTTAATTTCCACTCTAGGAGGCCCTCAGGTTCCAGCTGTTGGTTTTGCTTTTGGCTTTGAAAGGATAGTTGATGTTATTAAGGAACTCAATTTATTACCACAAGTCAATAAAACGAAAATTAAAATTTTAATTACAAATTTTGGACAAGAAAGTCAAAAAGAGACTCTCTTGTTGAAAAACCAGCTTGACAAGGAAGACATCTGCTCAACTCTTTATCCTGATTCTGATAAAATGGCAAAACAGATAAAATATGCTCTTAATATGGGGATTAGATATGTTGCAATTGTTGGTAGTGATGAAGTTAAAGATAAAAAAATTACCATCAAAGATTTAGAAAAAGAAAAACAACAAACTGTCACCTTTAATCAATTAATTAAAATACTGAAATAAAGCAATCTCTCTGCTATAATTACTCCTATGAAACAAGGAATTCATCCACAATTTTATAAAGATTGCCAAGTATCATGTGCTTGTGGCAATAAATTTACTACCGGTTCGACTTTAGAAAAAATAGACGTTGAAGTTTGCTCTAAATGTCATCCTTTTTTTACTGGACAACAAAAATTTGTTGACATTAAAGGAAGAATAGATAAATTTAACGAAAAAGTAGGACAAGGAAAGAAATACGCTGCCGCCAAGGCCATCAAAAAAGAAAGTAAAAAAAATAATTAGCTATTCAAAAACCGCCAACTAAATTAAGATTTGGCGGTTTTTTATTTATTTAATACAACATGCCTTTAATAAATTCAAATATTGCCATAATGGAGTTTCATCCTGGTCCAGGGGGACAAGAAGCAACTATCTGGTCAAACGACTTGATGAACATGTACACCAGATATGCTAATAAAGTTGGATGGAAAGTAAGTCAAATAGATGAAAACATTATTCAGATTTCCGGATTTGATGCTTACAATCAGTTGAAATATGAAGCTGGAACTCATCGTGTTCAACGAATTCCTATTACCGAAAAAAGGGGTAGAATTCAAACCTCAACCGCGTCTATTGCTATTATGCCTCAAATTGAATCTAAAGAAATTAATTTTAGTATGGACGATGTCGTAATAACCGCCTCTCGTGCTGGTGGTAATGGTGGTCAAAACGTTAACAAAGTTTCAACCGCTGTTCATCTCGTTCATAAACCAACAGGTTTAATGTTTGATGTCAGAACTGAACGTTTTCAACAACAAAATAGAGAAATTGCTCTTCGACTGCTTCAAAATAAACTTTGGCAAATAGAAGAAGATAAAAAAAAGGCAGAAATTTCTGCTGGTCGAGCTGGTATCAGTCAGTCAACCAGGGCCGATAAAATTAGAACATATAATTACCCCAGAAATCAGGTTAAAGACCATAGAATAGAAAAATCATTTAACAACCTTGACAGTATTATGCAAGGAGAGTTGGATGATTTATTTTTAGAATTGACAGTTTTAGATCAGCCAGAAGAGAAAAAAAGTTAATTCTTTTTTTGTTCTAAAAGGACATCAAGGGTCAATTCTTTTTTTTCTCTCCAAATTGTTACTTTTATTGTTTCTCCAATTTTCTTTTTATTTATTTCCTTAACTAAATCTCCATTGTCTGAATCAATTAAATTTTTTCCATCTATTTTAGTAATAAAGTCACCATTAACGATTCCCGCCTTGTAAGCTGGGCTATTATCTGCGACTTGTTGGACCCAAGCACCAGAAACTATTTTATTTTTTAAAGCTTCTTGCTGCTTTACCATTTTGTAAGAAACACCCAAATAAGGTCTTTCAAATTCTCCAGTCTCTCTAAAATAATTAATCGATTCTTTTATTAAATTAATAGGCAGAGCAAAGCCAATATTTTGTCCACTTGCAGATACTGCCACATTTACCCCTATTACCTGGCCGGCAGAATTAAATAATGGCCCACCGGAATTACCAGGATTTATTGCCGCATCGGTTTGAATAACATCTTCTAATTTTTCTACCCCAATTGTTGATCCTGCCGTTATTCCCCTTCCCAATCCAGAAATCACACCTGTTGTCACTGTTGATCTAAACTCACCCAAGGCCGTTCCAATCGCAATAACTGATTGTCCAACTTTTAGATAATCAGAATCACCTAACTCAACGGTGTTTAAATTATTTTTTTCCACATAAAGAATTGCTAAATCATTCAAAGGGTCTCGGTATATGTTTTTAACAACGACCACTTCGTCTTTTCCAATTATCACCTCATATTCAAGCCCAATTTCGGCCACCACGTGTTTGTTGGTCACAATAAAACCATCTTTCGTTACAATAAAACCACTACCAACATCTTTTATTACCCCATCGATCTCTTTTACCGAAATAGTTACCACACTTGGCGTGGCTCTCTCTACAACTTGAGTCACTACTGATTCTTCATCAACAATTTTTATTTCTGTTTTGTTGCTAAATTTACTAAAAATTATTAATAAAAGAGAAGCAGATATCAAAACTCCAGCCGTCAAACCAATCAATAACCATTTAATTTTTTTATTCATATTCTCCTTATTTTTCAAGCAAAACCTCAATGGCTTTTTCCAGTTGTGTATCTTTATTTGAGTCAGATTTATTCTCTACTTCAACATCAGGAGTAATACCCTCACCATGAATATTTTTACCACTTGGAAGCAACCATTTGGCAATTGTTACATGCAATCCGCTTCCGTCAGAAAAGTCCTTAGGTTGCTGAATGGTCCCTTTTCCAAAACTTTTTTTACCTACCAGCTTTACTCTTTCATATTCACTTAAAGCACCAGCCAATATTTCTGAGGCAGAAGCAGATCCTTCATTAATTATCACCACTACCTTATCTTCTAGTAAATTTCCTCTTCCTTTTTTAACTCTAAAATGTTCCTCTTTCCCGTCATAAAATTTTTCAGTTACAATAATTCCTTCTTTAATAAAATCCGAAGCGATGAAGGTGCTAGCTTCCAAATAACCACCCGGGTTATTTCTTAAATCCAAAACGATCCCTCCAAAGTTACCCTTCTTTTTTTCAGAAACTATTTCATTTACCTTTTCTGTCCAATCAGCAAAAAGTGTTTCAGTAAACTCGGCAACATATAAAACTGCTATCTTTTTACCTTTTTCGTCTCTCCACTCTAAAGAAATACTTGGTACGGCAATTTTTTCTCTTTTTAAAGAAAAACTTAAGTAATCAGTCTCCCCTTCTCTGTATATTTTTAAAAGCACCTCACTCCCAATTTTGCCTCTAATAAGGCTAACAGCCTCGTTTAAGGAAATGTCCTTAGTGTCCCTATCCACATTGTTAACTTCATCTTTGATGTGTACGATTAAATCTCCAGCTTTTACTCCGGCCTTATCAGCAGGAGTGTCTTTTAAAGGAGCAACAACAGCTAATATTTTATCTTTATACCCCAAAGAAATTCCCACACCTCCAAATTCACCCGCCAGATTTTCATTTAAGCTCTTATTCTCTTCTGGATCTAAAAAAACCGTATACGGGTCATCTAGAGAAGCAACCATCCCCTTAATAGCACCATATTCCATTTTCTTATCGATCAACTTATCTTTTTCTAAAAATAAATTTTTCAAATCATTTCTTACTCTCCACATTAAGGTTAAATTAAGTCTGTCTCCAGATTCGCTCACAACAACACCTGAATTGTTTTTTCCAACACTAAAACTTATCAAAGAAACAACGGATAGTAGGGCCAATAATGATAAAACATTTCTAATTCTTTTAAATTTCATCATCTATTCTAACACTATTAACAACTTGCTTGTTTTAGCATTTACAAGCATTTTTTTTTCTTTTCCCCGGTTTTCTTTCATAAAATCATCCCAAACTTTTTTATCCAATCTTAACAACGGAATTTCCATCTCTATCTCATTAATGTTTTCACTGAGCACAACAACTGCCTTAATACCAACAACTTGTGCCTTTAATAGAAAAGATAAATCAAAATTCTGCGTAAAAAGAACATTTTTATCCATCTCATAATCAAGTAGCTTAACGTCATCAATAATTTTTATCTCTCCTTTCCCCCAGGCCTTTAATTCATTTAACCCAACCCCTTCATATTCTTTTGCCTCAAACTCTATTACCATTTTCCCATCTTCAATTTTTGAAATCTTACCACCAACTGGTGAAAATATTTCTTTTTTTTCGGTTTCACTTTTTTCGATTTTGAGATTTTTAAATTCGTCAAATCCCAAGCAAGTGCCACTTGTGGGAAAACATAGCTTATTTTTTAAAAAACCTTCTTTGTAAAAAACCTCGCCCTCTTCTACACCTTTATCCTTAAAAGTCAGATTTAATTCCTCTCTGGCCGCGTCACTTAACTTAAGCATTACTGCACTATAATCAAAACTCTCAACAGCGTGACTAGAAAAAATAGCTAATTTTTGATTTTCCTCGATCTTATCTCCAATCTTTACGAGTATTTTTGATTTACTTGGTAACTTTATTATCCAACTACCTTTATCTTTCATTAATTCATTATAAACAAAAAATCCTCCGAAGAATATCGGAGGATTTATAAACAGTCTTTTTTTTTATTCCTGAGTAGTAAAAGGCAACAAGGCTAAGTGTCTTGCCTGCTTAATAGCTTTCACTAATTTTTTCTGATGTCTAGCACAGGTACCACTAAACTGAGAACCAATGATTCTAGATCGAGCAGAAAGGTATTCTCTCATTTTTTCATATTCTTGCCAGTTGGGTACAGTTTTGTTTTTACAAAAAGAACAACCCTTTTCTCTTCCTCTTCTTTTAGCTGCTAATATATTATCTTTTTTGCTTTTTTTAATCATATTATCTCCTTAAAAAGGCATTTCCTCTTCCTTTTTTTCTTCAGTGACCTTGTCTTCAACGACAGGAATTTCACCTAAATCATCAGGAATAACAATATCTTCAATTGGTAATTCTTGGCTTTCAGTTGCTGGTGCATCTGTTGCGGCTACGGCAGCCCCGACACCAAGATCTCCTTCGACATTGTTATCTGAGTTATTATTTATGCCTTTGTTATCTAAAATAATCATATCGTCGATAATAATTTCAGCAATCTGCTTTTTATTATTTTCTTGATCAACAAAATCACGATATTGAATTCGACCGTCAACGTACACTCTTCTACCTTTTGATAAAAGTTGTGAGCAAAGTTCGGCTAACTTGTTCCAGGCCACAATTCTGTGGAATTGAGCATCTTCTTTTCTTTCGCCTTGTTTGGTTACCCAAACTCTATTGGTCGCTAATCCAAAAGAAGCTACTGCCATACCGGCTGGAGTATATCTTAACTCAGGATCTCGAGTTAAATTACCTATTAACATGACCCTATTGAGACATCTACTTGGCATATGTGTTCCCCTTTTTTTTACTTTTTTAATATTAAATAACGAATAACGTTTGTTTCTCTGTCTAATAACAAATTAAAGCTTTTAACTTTTAGTGGATTTTCAGAGCTTACATCTATAATCCAAAAATCACCTTTTTTGTTATTGTTAATCTCATAGGCTAAATCTTTCAGACCAAAATGGTCTTTGTTTAAAATTTCAGCCTTATTAGACTCTAACCAAGAATAAGCTTTATCTAAAACTTTTTCTTTTTCTTCGGTTTTAGGGTTTAAAACCAAAATAATTTGATATTGATATTTGTTTCCTTTCATGGACTAGTTAGATTAACATATTGAACGTAATTTAACAATCACGTTATTGGTCTTATTTTACAATTATTTTCCAAATCTTCAACTAGATAACCTTTCTTTTTAATAACTTCTCTTAACCTGTCCGATTCTTCCCATTTTTTATTTTCTCGAGCCCGCTGTCTTTCTTCCACTAATTCCAATATCTCCCGTGGAATTTTTTGTACTTTCTTTTTTCTATCCAACTTTAAGCCTAAGATTTTATCAAAATGCAACAGTGTTGCCCACTTATCTTCTGCATTTAGTTCTGATTTAAGCATTTTCCAAATTAAAGCCAATACTTCTGGAGTTGCCAAGTCATTTGATATATTTTCTTCAAATTTTTTTAAATAATCGGTAGAAATATTACCTTTTTTATCGCATTGATACTTCCTTAATTTTTCCAATGTTATTTTAGCTGTCTTAAGACTATCGAGAGAAAAATCCATACCTTTTTTATAGTGTGAAGTTAAAACTAAATATCGAAAATCTAATGGATCAAAACCCATGCTTATCAATTCTCCAATAGTATACAAACCACCACTTGATTTGCTAATTTTTAAACCCTCGAAGGTAATAAATCCATTATGAAGCCAATAATTAGCGGTATTATGTCCAAAAGCCCCCCATCCTTGAGCGATCTCATTGCTATGATGAACTGCGATATGGTCTTCTCCTCCCGTGTGAATATCAAACTTTTCACCTAAATATTTAGTCGACATTGCAGTACATTCAATGTGCCAACCAGGAAAACCCACTCCCCAAGGACTATCCCACTCCATTTGTCTTTTTTCGTTTTTTGGTGAAAATTTCCATAAAGCAAAATCTGAAGGGTTTCTTTTTTCTTTATTAATTTCCACTCTAGCCCCTTGCCTAAGTTTTTCTAAATTTAAATTAGCAAATTTTTTATAGTCTACAAACTTAGAAGTGTCAAAATAAATACCATCACTTATCTGATATGTAAACCCTGCCTTGTCAATTTTTTCTATTAATTTAATTTGATCATTAATAGTGTCAGTTGCTCTAGGCATTTTCCATGGCAACTCAATGTTTAAGTCTCTTAAATTTTGGATAAATTCTTTTTCATACTTACGGGCTATTTCCCATACGCTTAAACCTTCTTTTTTTGAACCTTTTTCCATTTTGTCTTCTCCACTATCAGCGTCTGAAGTAAGATGTCCAACATCTGTAATATTAACCACGTTATTCACTTTATATCCAAAATATTTAAAAGTTCTAGCTAAAACATCCCAACAAATATAACCATACATGTTTCCAATATGTGGACTTGAGTATACTGTAGGTCCGCAAGAATAGATTCCCACTTTTTTCTCCCTAATCGCGACAAATTTTTCTTTTTTTCTTGATAAAGTATTATAAAGTCTCATAATTTAGTTTATTTTACCCTTAAACTCGGTCGTTTGCGACATTTGAGAAGCATCCGGTTCACTTTTTTTCCTAAATGGATTTTTTCTTTTACTGTGGCTAGCTGAACTTAAATTATAATCTGCATCTAAGACATAAGCCTTTTGATCAGCTTCTATCTTTTTATTTTTTTCAATTAAGCTCTCCCTTTCTCTCTCCTCTCTTTCCTTTTTATTTCGCAGCTCTTGCATTTCATTTTCTATCGATCTACCAGCGAATTGTGATCTTATTTTTTTTAATTCTTCTTCTTTCTCATGCTCATCTTTATTCTTTTTTCTGGACATTTCCTCTTCACTCATTGGACTTATGTTACCAAGCAATTCTTTAGCTGTAATTATTGGCTCAACAATCTTAACGCTTTCCTCTACTAATTTTTCGACGCTTTCCGCTCCAAGTTCAACTATTCCTTTTTTAAAGTCTTTAATTATGTTATTAACCATATTTTTTATATCTCCCTTCTTCCGTCCATTGCTCTACTTAAAGTTGCTTGATCGGCATATTCTAAATCAGCACCCATTGGCAATCCGCTACCTATTCTGGATATTTTTATATTTTTATTATTAAGATTTTCAATTTTCTTTTTAATATATAAGGCCGTTGCTTCCCCTTCCATGGTTGGATTAGTTGCTAAAATAATTTCAACATCACTCTGATCACTTAGTTTAGAAATTCGTTGTAAAAGCTCATTAATTTTTATATCTTCAGGTCCGACATGATCCAAGGGGTTAATGACTCCACCCAAGACGTGATAGACACCGTTAAGTCCACCAATCCCCTCAATTGCAATTACGTCAATAACTCTTTCTACTACACATATTATATTTTTATTTCTTTTTTCGTCACGACAAATAGCACAAACTTCGTCTTCAGTTACCGAAAAACATTCTTTACAAATTTTTACTTCTTTTTTAATCGCCAAAAGAGATCTTGATATTTCGTTTATGTAAGATTCTGGAGTGTTTAATAAATAAAAAACCAATCTGCTTGCACTTTTAGGACCAATCCCTGGCAATCTCTCAAATGCTGCAATTAAATTCTTGATACTTTTTGGTAATTCAGCCATTAAAATTATTTAAATTTAAAACAAACCATCTAGTCCACCCATATCTTTCATTCTTTTAGCTGCCATTTCTTGAGATTTTTTCATTCCTTTATTAATTGTGTCTATCAATATTTTATTTTCGATTCCATTTATTGACAAATATTTTAATTTTTGGTCACCACTAACAATAACTTTTATTCCCGATTCTTCAATTTCTATTGTTTCTGACTCAATTGCTTTTTTAAGCTTATAAGCCTGAGAAATCATTTTTGCTTTATCAAACATAAGAATTATCTAAAAAAATAATATATGGTAATTATAACCCATAAAGTCATAACAAAATCTAATAAATAGCTTAAAACTATCAACCAAATATTTCCTTGGCGACATCGTAAATATCTCCAGTCTTTGATTTCTGCTCTTCTTCTGATAACTGCTCACTGACATGCTCCATTGGAGTATCGTTTTTTATAACCAATGGTTCCTTTTTATTTTTTGCCAAAATACACTCAAAATGAAGATTCAAGCCAAAAACCTTAATCATTCCATCTTCGACTATTTTTCTATTTCTTGGTTCTTCCAGTCTGTCTTTGTGAAAAGGATAAAAAACTTCGAGCGTTAAGACATCTTCTTCTAACGATCGTGGCCGAGTCGCTCTTAAAAATGCTTCAACAGAACAGTTGCAAGGTTTTATTGCTGTTAATAAATTCCCCCATTTTTCCGTAATCTCATCAATGTGTATCGGACTGATACATTGTTTATTGTCAACCGTTTCGCTTACTATTATTTCATTTTTCTCTTTTTTTTCCACCTCAATTTTAGCTTCTTTTTTTTCTTTAACTTCTACCACTGGGCTTTTTTTTTCTTCCTTATCAATATCTTTTTTTTCCACCTTTATTATTTGGGTAGATTTTCTTTTTGTTTCTACAAACTCAACCACCACTAACTCCATTGGCAGCTGATCAATATCAACTTCTTTTTCTTGTTTTGCAGCTTTAATTAATAAGTTCATTAAAAAATTACACTCATCTGAGTTGATTCCCTTTTTATTTTCCTCACCTATTCCCCAAAAAGACAAAATCTTTTTTTGAAAATAATTCATTAATTTGAGTCTAAAAACGGAAAAATCAACACCATCTGTTGCCATTTTTTCAATCTTTTCCAACATTATCTTTGCATCACCAGAATCTAAATCATTATCAAAATCTTCTTCCTTGTAATTACCGCTTTTATTTAAATAAAAGGCGTAAACATCCTCACTCTTAATTTTTTTACCCAACTGCAAATATAGTTCGTTAAAATTTCTTTGTAGGTTTCTAAAACTTCCATCACTTTTACTAACGATAAAAGAAACCGCCTCTTTATCAATCTCAATTTTTTCTCCTTTTATTATTTTTTCCAATGACTTTAATAACTCCAGCTCCCCTCCCTTTCTAAAATCTACCTTAATTAATCTTGACAGAACGGTATCTGGAATTTTTTCCGCATCAGTTGTACATAAAACAAAGATGGTGTGTTTGGGTGGTTCTTCAATTAGCTTCAACAAGGCATTAAAGGCTTCTTTGGTTAACATGTGAACTTCATCAATGATAAAAACCTTCTTTTTTAATTTACTTGGCAATAAATAAGCCTTATCTTTTAGATTTCTAACATCCTCAATTCTTCTGTTTGAAGCTCCATCCATTTCAATTACGTCCATTGATCCATCTTTTATAATCTCCTTGCAGCTGTCACATTTTCCGCATGGTTCTCCATCCTTAAGATCAGTACAGTTTACAGCTCTAGCAATAATTCTTGCCGCAGATGTTTTACCAGATCCTTTTGGCCCAGACAATAAAAAAGATTGTGGCGTCTCGCTTTCAGACAGATATTTTTTTAAATTTTCGGCAACATCCACCAAATCAAGATCAGAAAACCTCAGTGGTCTATATTTTAAGTGAAAAACAGACATCAAAAAATTAAAGCAGAATAGGCTTCACTTTACAATAATCCAAACTGTATCAGTCCTTAATCTTTAAGGAGATTATCAATTCCATGAAGCAACCAGTTATAAAGAATTGTGTTTAAATCAGATTCTTGAAACTTAACTTCATATTTCAGTTTTTGGGTACAAATAACGACATCTCCAAGCCTTATTCGACCATCAGCATCTTTATCTTTTGACATAGGAAAGCCCAAAACCTGAGGTATATAAGACATTTTTCTATAATCAAGATTTAGACTTTTAGCTTTTTTTTTACCAACAAAAAAAAGACTTAATTCAATTCCGTTAGTTAATTTTTTTTCTATCAGTGCTTTTTGAGCCAGTTTTTCAATCGTCTCTTCTTCCAGTCCCCAATTTTTATTATGATTTATTAAAACAATATTCTTTAACATAGCAAATTATGCCAACTTATCTTTTACTATTTTTGAGATTACACCCCCATCAACTGCACCTTTAAGTTCAATCATTACCTCTTTCATTACCATTCCAAAATTATTTCCTTTTTCCAAAATGACCCTATCAACAATTTCAGTAATTTTGCTTTCACTTATTTCTTCCGGTAAATATTCTTTTACTATTTGAATTTCATAATCCATTTGTTCTACCAGATCTTTTCTTTCACCTTTTAAAAATATTTCTCTGGATTCTTCCTTATTTTTTAATTCTTTTCGAATCACTCCCATTTCTTCGGCCTCATTAAAAGCAGCGGGTGGTAATTGCATCTCTCTTTTATCAATTAACGATATTAGGAAACGCAAAACATCCACCCGCTTATTATCGTGGCTTTTTAATGCATTAATACTGTCTATTTTTAATTTATCTCGTATCATGTCTTCTTGAACTTTTAGCTTTACGGCGACATTTATCTCGCCATACCAAAACCTTTTTTAAGGCATATCTTTTTTCAGAAGGTTTTACATAAGAAGCTCTTTTTCTAACCTCTTCAGTTATGTCTTCTTCCATGCAAAGTCTTCTAAATTTTCCAATGATATCGTCCTTGGATTCACCTTTGTTTTTCTTAACTATAATTGGCATTAATAACTAGCACCTCCTTTATTAAAGTTTCCTATTTTATCATACCTTATTAATTAGTTACGGCCTTTGTTGGACTTATTTTACCTTTTAAGCAATTAAGATAATCCAAACTGTTTATTACTCCATCCTGATTGTAATCTGTAGTTTTATTGCAAAGATCTGATGTTCCTGATCCAGATTCACTTGAACTGCTTGCTTCTGGTAGAGTTACTGCCGAAGTAATTGTTGGTATGACTGTTGGTACGATTGAAGGGACGGCCACTTCTTCTTTCCCTCCAGTTTTAAAACTAAACATCATGTTAGCATTGTCATAAATATTTTCACCTGCAACAATTTTGTAATAATAGGTTTTATTTGGACGTAAATTTGTCAGCAAAACATTATGCTCTGTCACCGCTTCAACATCTTTTGCCACTAACAGTAAACTTGCCATATTGGTTCCATAGTAAATAGCTCCCTCTACCGCTTTGTCTGTGGTCCAAGAAATAGTTGCGCTACTTCCATCAGCACTTGGTGTTTCGGTTAAGTTTTGGGGCTCATAATCAGCAGTTGCACCACTCATAAAAGTTCTTGCCACATTTAAGCCTAATACTAACAAGACAATAACTAAAATCAAAATAGCAAAAGTGATTATTGTTTTTAGATTAACTTTTCCTTTCATAGGAATTTCAAAAAAACGGCTGAAGCTAAACTAATAGCTCCAAAAATAATTAATCCAATGGTTGAACCGACAGCCCCTGTTTGAGGTAAAGTTGTTGTTTTTGCCACAGTAGTCACAACTGTTGGAGTTGGAGTTGATGTTGGATTTGTTGTTGTTGAAGAAGAGCCTGCCGTTATCGTGTATGATCCAACACTATTAGAGGCACAACTAATTACATCATTAACGTCTGAGTTGAAAATATTTGAATCGGTTGTTGATCCATTGCTGCATGTAAACTTTAAAAAAGCAGTTCCTGTTTCTTTTGCTCGAAATGTTACAACCGCTAATTCTCCATTAATGGCAACATCATCTAAACCACTTGGATTTGTTGACACACAAGAAAATTTGAAATTTCCAGTTTTATTATCAAAATCAGGGCTAATTTCAAAAGCAAAAGGTGGATTCGCTGATTTTACGATACTTACAATTTCTAATTTTGAATTATCAAAGGTCGACCAAACATCTACTGCGCTTGATTTTTCTCCATCAGAATTCACACCAATTGAAACTTTAAATTCTGAACCATTTGTAAAACTTCCATTTATTGGAGTTAAAGTCAATCTTGGAGCTGCTACTGCAACTGCAGGTATTGCTTTAAAAGCAAAAAATAAAAAAGCAAAAAAGAAAATATTTATGGCAGTTTTTTTCATTTTATTTTATAAATAACATCTCTAACTTATTACTAGCAAAATCTAATCCTTTACTAGAAATTTTATCTACAAACATAGTAACAGAATCTCCCTCGCTATCTCCAGTACTTATTTCAAAATACCCTTCTCCTGTCTTTATCGGAGTTACATCAAAAGTAAGTAAAAGTACTTCTTGATTTTTAACAAATGAAGCACCTTCTTTATCTTCAAATAGATAATTAACCGCAATTACCTTCTTTTTCTCACTTGCTTTTAAAAATGTAGGGGTTTCTAGTTCTTTAGTTGCTGACAAGTTGGAAATAGTAATCATTTCAGGATCATACTTGATATAAAGATCTAAAGCATTTAGATTACTATCTTCCATCGCTTTTATTTTTGCGCTAATTTTAGTTTTTTTCCCAACTGATACTTCCTGGTTCTCAGAACTTAAAGATACATCATAAATAATCTTTTTCTCCACCACAACTTCTTCCTTTTGGTCCACAGAGATCACTTCTGTTTCTTTTTTCTCTAAACTTGAAACAAGAACTACACTTTCAAAAATGATAACGATAGCAATAATTGGTATTAATATTTTTATTATTTTATTCTCCATTTTCTTATTTCAAATTAATTTTTAATATGTTTGCCCATTAACTTCTGACAACATTTGTTTTATTAAGCGAACATCGCCACTATTAACCTGGCAGTCTCCGTTAATATCACCGCTCACATCAGTTCCAGCTTCAGCTGCGACCAGTAATTTATTTGCTTTTTCCTTTATGTAAGACCAGTCTCTTCCATCTAATTTTCCATCAGGAACTTCATTAATTTCACCTGTCACATCCCCGGCAAAAATTGGATATTCAGAAAAATCAAAAGCATTTTCTCCTGGAACAAGTTTTATTTTACCCACCAAAGAGTCATACCATTTGTTTTGTTTATTTTGACCATATTTAATAAAAATATGTTTTGGCCCCTTTAGGAAAAAAGAGAAATATATGTCAGAAATGTCTCCTTCTCCAGAAAAATCTAGTCCGTATTCATAGACAATTTCTCCTTTTGAATTTAAAGAGCTCGTTTTTTTTGGTATTCCCTCTGTCAAATAAAGAGAATCTGATCCAGCGCCAAAGTCTCCTATTATATTAGAAGACATTGATATCTTCGATGTTATCGGCCAAATATTTGTAGCACAAGAATCATTATTTGGTTTAATACCGGCATAAGCAAATCTTATAGCCAGTTTTGTAACACTATCAGATGATGAACTTTCAGTATTTGTATTATTACTTTCAACAGGTGTTTCAGTCGATGATGAACTTTCAGTATTTGTATTATTACTTTCAACAGGTGTTTCAGTCGATGATGAACTTTCAGTATTTGTATTATTACTTTCAACAGGTGTTTCAGTTTTTATTCCATCACAAAAACCCCCGCAACCATTTGAACAAGTTTTTCCGACTAAAGTGTCTTTGCTACAAGCACAACTTGGGATACAGCTGCTAGCTTTCTTACAACTGCAACACTCAAGATAATTACATCCATTAATTTCTTTTTGCAATATTGAACAAGTACTATTATCACTAACATAACCAATTGGACAAGTAGAATTAACATTTGTTTGTCCAGAGGGGCATTCTGTAACACAAGAATTTGTCGATAAATTAGTATTTGATGTTGACGATGTTGATGATGTTGATGATGTTGATGATGTTGACGATGTTGACGATGACGTTAATGATGTTGATGATTGATTAGCTTGAGAACAACCAATTTCTTCTTCATAACAAACTTTAGTTCCACCCAAACCACAGCCCTCACACTCAGAAGCCTTTACTTCTACGCACTTATTTGTTGTTGTACTGTGCCAATATCTCACATCATCCCGAAGAACAGCAGAATTTTTACAAGTCAAAGTTGCCAAACATTGAGACTCAGTCGAAAAACAAACTTTATCCTTGCAAGTTTCAGCACAATTCGTCATCTCACATCCATATCCAGTATCTGCAACATAGTATTGTGGAATATCATAATTAATACAAATTTCACTAGATGTTGCCTTGCTTCTATTTTCTTGACTTTGTTGTACCAGTTTTGTAGTTATTGGTAGTGCTATTGCCATTACTAACATAATTACCATCACGAAAATTTGAGCAATCCCTTTTTGTTTATTCATTTTTTATTTAAAATATCTTATAAAAAAGTTAAACACTTTTAATGGTCACTGTCAATCTGCAGATCTGTATTTTTATTTAGAAAAACCTCTTAATATCTCCAATCGTTATCATTAAAATCAAAGTTAAAAGCAACAGCATTCCAATATTGTTCACTATCATTTCAATTTTTTGATTTACTTTTCTTCTAAAAATTATTTCATACAGCACAAAAACAATTCTTCCTCCATCCAAGGCTGGAAATGGCAACATGTTTACTATTGCTAAATTAACTGAAACTATTCCAAAGAAATGAATGACCGCCAACAACCCCTGCTTTTCTTTAATTGAGCTAGTAGCCTCAAACATACCTATCGGACCACTAACATCTTTTGGAATTTGCCCCTTAAAAAGCCCAGCAATCATGTCAAAAACACCTTTAAAGATTATCTTTCCCCAAAAATAGGCTTCTTTAAAACCAGCACCAACCCCTTCATAAAAGCGGTACCAAGGAGCTTTTATCATTTCAGTGTTAGAGATAACCACTCCAATAGAACCTTCTCCTTCCGGTGGATTTTCTCTTACTTCTATTTCCACCACATTTTCAAGATTATTGACAGTTAGTGCTACTTTTTTACCTTTGTAAGAAGAAATTTCTTTTGTCAAATCAGCAGGATTTTTAACAGACATCTCGGCCACTTTTATAATAATGTCTTCTTCCTTCAAACCTGCCATATCGGCCGGTGAATTTTTTGAAACTCCAATTATTTTTACTTTTTCTGTTTCTTTAGGCACTCCCAAGATCGAATAAACTATACTAAAAATTAGCACCGCCAAAACAACGTTCATTAATACACCCCCACAGACGATTAGAAGTTTTTGCCAAGGATTTTTATTATTAAAAGCTACATTTCCCTTCCCGTCCCCATCTTCACCATAAAGCTTACAAAATCCACCTATCATCAACCAATTTATACTATATATAGTATCTCCAAATTTTTTTCCAATAATTCTTGGAGGTAAGCCTAGTCCAAACTCTTCAACTTTAACTCCAGAAATTTTTGCTGCAAACATATGCCCAAATTCATGAACTAAAACCAAAACAGACAAAGAAAGAAAAAAAATTAAAAGATTCATGATCCAATTTTAACAAAAGCCTAGCCTCTTATCTCGACTTCTTTTTTCTCAGACAATCCTTCAAGTTTAGAAATATAAAGATCAGTTATTTTTTGCAATTCAACTTCATCTTTTTTAAATTGATCCTCAGAAATTGTTTTCTCTTGCTTAGATCTTTGTAAGTCAGAACGAAAATCCCCTCTGGCGTCTCTAATCATAACTCTGGCTCCTTCAAGTTTTCTACCTAAAAGTTTTATATAATCTTCTCTTTGTTCCATTGTTAACATTGGTAAACTCATTCTAATTATTGTTCCATCTACTGCTGGCATCATTCCAATATTTGCCGCCTCAATTCCATTACTAATTTCTCTAATTAAAGTTTGATCCCAAGGTTCAAAAGTTAAGCTTCTTACATCTGGAACACCAATTGACCCTAATTCAATCAGTCTCATTTTTTGTCCACCATAAACACTAACAACCACATTTTCAATTAAACCCGGAGTTGCTCTTCCTGTTCTTATCGAGGCAATATCATTAGAAAACAAAGCAACTATTTTTTCCATTCTATTTTTTAAGTCATCAAAATTCATCATATGAAAGATTATACCAAAACTAAATTGAGATTAGTGCTTGTTTTAAATTTTTTCAACAAAAAACCCTCCAAAAGCGGAGGGTTTTACTTTAGCAAATAAAATTAAATCTCAAATCTTTCAAATTTAGTTACTTTCATGTTTTCACCAAATTTTGCAATTAAAGCTTTGAACATGTCTTCCAAAGTTTTACTAGTATCTTTAATAAATTCTTGTTTCATTAAAATTTCCACATTTTCAGGATTCATGGCTGCAACCTGAAGACACAAGTCTTTTGTAAACTCAACAAAATCTTCATGTTTGGCTACAAAATCAGTTTCACACAAAACTTGGGCTATTACGCCAATTTTACCGGTAGAGTGGGTATAAGTAGCCACTCTTCCCTGATGTGTTTCTCTTTCAGCTTTACTTTCTGCTTTTTTAAAACCTTTTTCTTTCAAAAGCTCTTTAGCCTTAGCCTCATCTCCCCCAACCTCTTCTAAAGCAGATTTAATTTCCATTATCCCCAAACCGCTTTCAGCTCTAATTTTTTTAACTAATTCTATTATTTTTTTTTGATCCATAATTTTATGTTTTTATAAATTATTTAACACCAGCTGCCTTAATTGCTTTTCCTATTTCTTCAACAATTAAAGTCACGCTTTTAACACTATCGTCATTAGCTGGAATAGCATAATCAATTTTATTTGGATTAGAATCACTATCAACGATTCCAACGGTTTTTACATTTTTCAAAACAGCCTCTTTAACTGCTGTTTTTTCAAATCCTGCATCCACCACAAATAAAATATCAAAGAATTTATCAATAGTAACCAAGCCTCCAACAATTTTTTCTAATCTCGAAATCTCTTTATTCATTTCTGATAACTCTTTTTTAGTAGCATCAATAAATTTTCCTTTTGCAATTCCGTCTTTAAGATCGGTAAGTTTTTTAATGTTTTTCTTGATTTGTTCCCAGTTTGTGATTGTGCCGCCTAACCATCTGTCTGTAACATATGGAACACCAGCATCTAGAGCAACTCTTCTAACCACTTCACGAGCCTGTCTTTTGGTTCCAAGCAAGACAATTTGTTTTCCATTTCTTTTTGCGTTGTAGATGAAATTACATGCTTTTTCTAAAGATGAAATGCTTTTTACTAAATCAAAAACTTGAACTCCATCTTTTTGAGTAAAGACATTGTCCAAAGCCTTTGGATGAGTTTTAGAAATTTTATGGCCTAAGTGACTACCCGCAGATAACAAATCTTTTAATCCAATAGTTAAATTATATTTTTTATCTTCTTTTACCGTTTCTTTTTTATCAGTCTCAATTCCATTTGCCTTATCTGCCAACACTTTTGCAGCTGCAGATTTTTCAGCGGCCACCTTTTCGTTCATTTTTTTAATATTTTCAGTAGTAATATTACTTTGAGTTTTACTCTTTACTACTAAAGCTTTTTTAACCAAAGATTTTCCGCTTCGGTTAACAGTTTTTGTCAAAACTTTTTTTTTCTTGATCATTTTGTTTTTCCTTATTTGTTTTTTTTAGCAAAGGGATTTTTACCCAGGATCTTTAATGCTAAAAATTTCAAAAATATTAACTTGGAAAGTATATCACACTACGCAGTAAAATAAAAAGTAAAAATCAGAAAAAGAAACCCAAAAGACACCAATTGTAGGACTATACTATAATTATTGCTCAAAATATGTCACAAGTCTTATTTTTACTTCTTTCTCATTTTAGTTAAAATATTGTTAGAATTAAATTAATGCCCGACATTCCTCTTCTTTCGATTTTTGAAGTAAGATTGCCTCAAAATAATGAATATACTTTTGAGTCAATGTCAGCTTTGTTGTCTAATTTTACTCAAGGAGGAGCAAGTCTTTCTTTTTTTGAAAAATTAATTGGTAAGAAAAATACTATTGTTTCATTAGAAATAGTCTTAAAAGAAGGCCAAATTCATTTTTATCTTGCAACCCAATCATCAAACAAAGAATTTCTTCGTTCTCAATTTTTAGCCCAATATTCAACTGCCATTCTGAAAGAATCTCCAGATTATCTTGGTGAACTAGATCCTCAACTAGGCATAAGTTACACTCAGCTTGGTTTTGGCAGGTCTTCGAGTTATCCAGTTAAAACGGCCAAGGATTTTAAAGATACCGATCCTTTAACTTCTGTTTTAGCTCCCCTCTCAAGATCTAATGAGTCAAAAGACTTTTTCCTTTTTCAAATTTTATTAAGTTCTGCTCCTAAAAATTGGCAAAATAATATTTTAAACACTATCCAAGAAGGAATTGTAGTTGATCGAGAAAAAAATATTCGAATTGCACATCCAGATAAAAGTATTTTTGAACAAAAAATTCAATTCCCTGGCTTGTCAACTCAAATTAATTTATTAAGTAATAACCCTGGCTTAATTACTTCTGTCTCTTCTTCTTTTGGTGCTTATACCAATCCCAGAGGAAATTTTATTAAAAACTTTCCTTATGGATTTTTTAATAAAAAAAATCTCTTAACTTCAATTTATAATCGTAATTTTAATTCTAAACTTAAAAATCAAATTTTTAATACCGAAGAATTGGCTGCTGTTTGGCATTTTCCAAATTTAAATACTAAGTTGCCAAATATAGCTTGGGGTAAAAAGCTTTATTCTGATCCTCCTGAAAATTTACCAGTTGCTGATGGTCTTACACTTGAAGAAAAAAATAAAATTACTTTTTTTGCCAAAACAGAATTTAGAAACAAAGATTGCATTTTTGGCATAAAAGAAGGTGAAGATCGACGTCGTCACACCTATATCATCGGTAAATCAGGTACTGGTAAAACCACCCTTATTGCCAATATGGCCATTGATGATATTCGCAAAGGAAGAGGTGTTGCTGTTATCGATCCTCACGGAGACTTGTGTAACACCATTTTGGATTACATTCCATCAAATAGAATCAACGATTGTTGTTATTTTAATCCAGCTGATCCAGAATACGCCTATCCTCTCAATGTTTTAGAAGCCAGCAATGAATCTCAAAAAGAATTAATTGCTTCTGGTGTGCTTTCTATCTTTAAAAAATTATATGGAAATGTTTCTTGGGGTCCTCGCCTTGAACATATTTTAAGAAATGCCGTTTTAACCTTAGTTAACACTCCCAACTCAGACATGACCCACATTGTTGAGATTTTAACTAACAAAAATTTCCGAAATCAAGCCGTATCCAAGTTAACGAATCAAACATTAATCAATTTCTGGAGAAATGAATTTGACAGAATGGACCCTAAATTTCAAAATGAGGCCGTCTCCCCTATTTTAAATAAAGTTGGACAATTTTTATCATCTACCAAAATCCGAAATACTATTGCTCACCCACAATCAAAAGTTCGAATTCAAGATATTATGGATCAGAAAAAAATATTAATTGCCGATTTATCCTCAGGAAAACTTGGAGAAGATAACTCAGCCTTACTTGGAGCCATGTTAATTACTCAAATTCAACTTTCAGCCATGAATCGCGTTTTCCAGTCTGTTGAAGAAAGAGCTGATTTTTATCTCTATGTCGATGAATTTCAAAACTTTGCCACTGAAGCTTTCATAAAAATTCTTTCAGAAGCAAGAAAGTTTAAATTAAATCTAATTGTTGCCAATCAATACATGTCTCAATTAGACAAGCCGATTCAGGATGCCATCCTAGGAAATGTTGGATCAATCATGTCTTTTGTTGTTGGCAATCAGGATGCTTATATTCTAGCTAAAGAATTTGGGCCAGAATTTCCCCCTGAAGACTTAATTAAGATTGGAAAATATCAAATAGTATCAAAACTTTCCATTGATTCAGAAACTACCAGACCATTTTATGCCAACACTTTAGCTCCCTTATCCTGTAAGAATCAACAGAGAAACAAAGTCATTTCTAACTCACAGCAAAGATGGGGAAAGAAAATCTAAAATAAAAGCTTAAGGTTTTTTCCAAGCTGCCCACTTACACTCTGGATATTTTGAACAACCATAAAATTTTCTACCTGTTTTTGTTTTTCTGACTACTCCTTCTGCTCCACACTCCGGACACTTAAAACCAGCGTTCTCTTGATATGGTTTGGTATATTTACACTCAGGAAAACGATCACAAGAAAGAAATTTACCAAACCTTCCAAGTCTAATAACCAGGTTACCACTTTTACATTCTGGACATTTTTCTCCGGTTTTTTCCACTTCAACCTTGACCCTTTCACTATTGCTTTCTCCCCTTTTTAATTCTTTGCTAAATTTGCTCCAAAATATTTTTAACGTTTTTTTCCAATCAGTTTTACCCAACGACACCTTGTCCAACTCTTCCTCCATTTCAGCTGTAAATGGTAAAGACAGGATGTCTTTAAAATTTTTAACTAAAAACTCATTTGTTGCCTTACCCAAAACTGTTGGCTTAAATTTTCCCTCATCTCTTTCCACATATTGCCTTAATAAAATTGTTGAAATAATCGGAGCGTAGGTACTTGGACGACCAATTCCCTGTTTTTCTAGGCTCGAAACCAAACTAGCATCGCTATATCTTGGCATTGAATTTGTTTCTGTTTCTTTACTTATAAACTTTTTACTAGAAAGAACATCTCCCTCTTTTATTTCAGGTAACAACTGATCTTCGTGTTTATCTCCAGTTATTGCTAAAAATCCATCAAATAACATTCTAACCCCTTTAGATTCAAAAAGCCCATTTTTATTAGTTAATAAAATAGTTGTGTTTTTAGTTAATGCTGATGCCGCCTGAGTCGAAACCGCTCTTTTCCAAATCATTTCATATAACTTGTTTTCTCTAATATCACTATCATTAATGCTTGCCAAGGACGCCTTAGTCGGTCTAATTGCTTCATGAGCTTCTTGAGCATTTTTGGCAGTATTTTTAAAAATTCTAATTTTGGGAGATAAATACTTAACACCATATTTCTCTTCGATAAATTTTCTAAATTCAACAATTGCTTTATCGGATAAATAAACCGAGTCGGTTCTGTGATAAGTGATTAACCCTTTTTCATATAATTTTTGAGCCACACTCATCGTTTGTTTTCCTGACCAGCCCATTTTTCTTGAAGCAGCCTGTTGTAACTTAGAAGTAGTAAAAGCAGGAAGTGGTGATCTCAGGGCCTCTTTTTCTCCCACCTTTGTTACCAAAAAAGTTTTATCCAGGCTTTTGATATAACTATCAACATCTTCTTTTTTATTAAAACAAGAACTAGTATAAGAATAATCACCATCAAATAGTTTTAATCTTTCTATTTTATAAATTTTCTTATCATCAATTTTAATTAGTTCAGCTTGAAATTTTTGATTATTTTTTTTAACCTCACTATAAATAGAAAAATATTTTTCTTTTTTAAAAGCTTCTATTTCCTTTTCTCTTTCACAAATTAACCTAACAGCCACAGATTGTACTCGTCCAGCAGATAACCCTCTTCTCACCTTTTTCCACAATAGTGGTGACAAGCTATATCCCACCACTCTGTCTAAAACTCTTCTTCCTTGTTGGGCATTAACTAGATTCATATCAATTTCTCGAGAATTATTTATTGCTTCTTCAACCGCTTCCTTTGTTATTTCATGAAAAGTAATTCTTGATATTATTTTTTCCGAAACCGCTTTTTTACTATTAAGCAAAATCCATTTTACATGCCAAGAAATTGCTTCACCTTCCCTATCAGGATCAGAGGCCAATAAAATTTGGTCTGCTTTTTTAGAAAGACTAATTAACTCATCAACCACCTTTTTTTTCTTAGAATCAATTACATACTCTACTTCAAAACTTTTTAAATCTACCGCCATCTTATTTGTTGGTAAATCACGGATGTGACCAATAGTTGCCACCACTTTATAATTTTCACCCAAATACTTACTAATTGTTCTTGCTTTTGTCGGAGATTCTACTATCAATAATTTTTTCATTTATTTCCCATTGTTATTCATAAAGGCATCTCTGTCAATTACGAAAATCACTTTTATTCAAAAAAATATTAACTTTAATGGCTATTCTAACACGATAAAAATTATCAAAGTACACTATTCAGCTTCTGCCTCATTTTCGGTATATCTAGGGACAAGTGTTTCACTTTCACTAAACCATTCTTTTAAAATATCTCCCACTATTGGAGCAGCCGCAGACGATCCCTCTCCTCCTCTTTCAACCAACACGGTGATTGAAATTTGAGGATCATCAGCTGGAGCAAAAGCAGTTAACCAAGCCTGAGTGTCTTTACTTCCATCTCCAATCTCTGCTGTTCCTGTTTTACAGGCGATTTCGGTTTTAAAATTAAATAAAGGCCAAGCTGTTCCTCCGCTTTTACAAGCCGCCTTCATTCCATCAATAACTGTTTTGATGTTTTCTTTTTTTATCCCTAAGTCCTCACATTCTATCTCAGAGTCTTTTAAAATTGACATTTTACATTTTTTTCCTCCATTAGCAATGATATTTGTCATTTGGCTCACCTGCAATGGCGTTACACTTAAATCCCCTTGTCCAATTGACAAGTGCAAAGTATTACCTACAAACCAACTTTCACCCTTAACTTCTTTTTTCCATTTCTCATCAGGGACAATTCCCTCTATTTCTCCTGATAACTCTACCCCGGTTTTTTGACCATAACCAAATTTTTTTGTCCAATCAACAATTCTTTGTAAACCCAATTTTTCGCCTAAACTATAAAAAAAGATATCGTTTGATCGCTTTAATGCCTTTGTTACATTTACCATTCCATCATTTACTCCACTCCATGTTTTATAAGAATAATCTCCTATTTTAAAAACTCCCGTATCCTCAATTTCAGTATTCTTATTAATCACTCCACTTTCTAATCCTGCCGTGGCGATCACCATTTTGAACACTGATCCTGGACTATATCTTCCAGAAATAACTCTATTAATTAAGGGTAAATTACTATTATCTGTCAAATAATCTTTAATTTTATTTTGATTAACATCATATGAAAAATCATTGGCGTCAAAAGAAGGACTTGAAACCATAGTTATTATCTTTCCACTTTTTGGATCACTCATAATCACCGCGGCCTTTTTACCCTTAAGCATTTTATAAATTTTATCTTGCCAATAAGCATCTATAGATAAGACAATTTCCTTAGCCACTTCAGGTTCTTGTCTTCCCAATTCTCTAACATAAGCCCCTAAAGCATCAACCTCTACGAGTCTTTTTCCTGCCACCCCTCTAATTTCACAATCAAAATATGATTCTATACCACTTCTACCAACCATTTCATCATTACCCAGTCTCGTGTCGCATTTATTACTAAACTGGTCTTCTTTGTTAATTTTTCCAACATAACCAGTAATTAGTGACATCGACTCTCCATAGGGATAATATCTTTTTAGCTCATAGGCTAAATTCTCACCTTCAAATTTATATCCCTGAAAATCTCCTCTCCCTTCATATATTTTATTATCACCATCCATTTTAAAATACTGATAGATACTTTGAGCCACCACTCTTCCTTTCCTGTCTAAAATGGTCGCCCTGGCCGCTGGAATTTTTTTTTCTAATAGCTTGTTATCAATAGCCAAATTCTTGTAATACTGACCCTTAATTATTCCCAATCTTAAAACCATTGTCATTAAAATCCCAATGCTAAAAATTAAGCCAAATTTTAAGATCCAATATTTCCAGGAATAATCAGCTATTTCATTCATTCTTTTAATCCCGACACTAGTTTAACTTTTTTCAATATCTCTCTGTTTTGAATTAACTCTCCACACCCCCGAATTATTACCATCCCCGGATCTTCGAGTACTTTTGTAAAAATTTTAGTTTCACTTTCAATCATTTGAGCCAGTCCTTTAATTCGTGCTCCATTACCCATTAAAACTATTCCTCTTTTTAAAATATCTTGCATTAACTCTGGAGGTGTTTCATCCAAAACTGTTGACACCAATTTTACAATTTTAGATAAATCCATTGAAATTGCTTCTCTTATTTCTCCTTCTGTTAATTTTATTGTTTTTGGTAAACCACTTTCAAGATCGCGCCCCCGAACCAGAGCTGTCTTTTTATCCATATCTTTATTCGAAAAATTAGCTATTTCCATTTTAATTTTTTCAGCACTATTTTGCCCCACCAATACTCCATATTTCATTTTTATATAATTTGAAATACTGACATCCAAATCATCTCCTGATGTTTTTATGCCTCTTCCCACCACTACTCCTCCCATGGAGACCACACTAACCTCCGTTTTTCCTCCTCCAACATCAACTACCACTAGACCTGAACAGCTATCAACCGGCAAACCACTACCAACAGCAGCAAGCACCGCCTCTTCAAGCAAAATTACCTCTTTTGCTCCAGCATTTAAAAATATTGATTTTACTGCTCTTTTTTGAACTTGATTTATCGATCCAGGAACTCCGACTATTACTCTTGGTTTAAAAATTTTTGGATATTTTGATGGTATTTCATAAACTAATTTTAAATAGTAAGAAATTAAACTTTCTAATGCCTCCACGTCTGACACTAACCCATTTTTGATTGGAGATATCACCTCAATTTGTTTTGGCTCTCTGTTTAACATTTCTTTGGCCTTAAAACCAAAAGCAATAATTCCTCCTTTTTTAGTTTTTGGTGCCAAAAGTCCCGTCCATCTTTTTTTCTTTATTCTGGCCACCATGGTTGGCTCATCAATCACTACTCCTCTATCTTTTAAAAAAATCAAAGTATTGCTACTTCCCAAATCCACCCCAATATCCCAACTTAAAAGTGAAAAAAAATCTCTAACCCTGTTTTTTATCAATAAAATCTTGTCCACTCTAAAATTATAACAAGTTAGGCCCTTTAAGTTACAATAGATTCAATGAGACTATTAACAGCCTTAATTAAAAAGCTTTATTTGCTTTTATTTTTCTTAACACCTTTAATTTTTACTCAGTCCAACTCAGAACTCTTTGAGTTGCCAAAAATGTATTTCGTTTATCTGTTAACGATCATCATTACTTCTCTTCATTTCCTTAATGTCTTTCAAAAAAAACAACCCTTATATCGAAAAAGCATTTTTGACCTTCCCCTCCTTTTATTTTTAGTTTCTCAAGTGATCTCAACCTATTATTCCATTGATCCACACACTTCTTTTTTTGGATATTACTCTCGGATGAACGGAGGCTTGCTCTCAATTATTTCTTACTGTTTACTTTATTGGATTTTAGTGGTTTATATCGACAATAATTTTAAACAAAAAATTATCAAGGTTTCTCTTTTTTCAGCTTTTCTTGTTGCTCTTTACGGAATTACTCAGCATTTTGGTATTGACAAGGACAATTGGGTTCAAGATGTGCAATCAAGAATTTTTTCTACTCTGGGACAACCGAATTGGCTGGCAGCTTATCTCCTTCTCTTAATTCCTTTTATTTATCACCAGCTACTAAGTGTTAAAACTTTATCTAATAAGATGTTTTATTATTTCTTACTTTCTGTTTTTTACACCTCTCTTCTTTTTACAAAATCTAAATCCGGAATTATTGCCTGTTTGTTAATCACCTTTTTATATTATTTTCTTCGTTTTTTAATAAATTTAAAAAATAAAGAAGTCAAATTTTCACTATTACCAATAATCATCATCATTCTTTTATCTTTTATCATTAAAAACCCTATTAAAGATCACTTTTTTATCAACAAAAACCAATCTTTAGTGCCGGTTGCCAAAAACAACAACATAATTGTTACCCCATCGGGACAAATTCGTCAAATTGTTTGGCAAGGAGCCATTGACCTTTGGAAGAAATTTCCATATTTTGGTACCGGAGTTGAAACTTTTGCCTATTCCTATTACTGGACACGACCCATCTCTCATAACTTAACCTCCGAGTGGGATTATCTCTACAACAAAGCTCACAATGAATATCTAAATTATCTTGCTACTACCGGCATTGTTGGGTTTGCCACTTATGTCTTTTTTATTACCACCGTTCTTGTTATTTGCCTTAGGGGTTTATTTAAAAAAAATATTAACAGTGCCATTTTGGCCTCCTTTGTCAGCATTTTAATTACCAATCTAGCTGGCTTTTCCGTAGTAATCACTTCTCTTTATTTTTATTTATTACCTGTTTTTTTGATTAACACCGATAAAAAAATAAAAGACCAGGATAAAAAAATTTCTTACCCGGCTTTTAATAATTTATTAATTATTTTCATATTATTCTTAACCTTTTTGATGCTTAAGAAAAATATTTTCTTTTATTTGGCTGACATTACTTATAACCAATCTCTAAACTATGAAACAATCAATAATTATCAAATGGCTCTTTCTTTTATTCAAAAAAGTAACGAATTTAATCCTTTCGAACCTCTTTACACTGATAAGCTTGCCAGCCTCTATTCTAAGCTTGCACTCAACACTAATGATCCAGATTCTCTTGAGAAATCAATCTATTATTCCGATCTAACGATTCAAAAATCACCCGCTAATATTAATTTTTGGAAACAAAGAGCTCAAACCTATTTATATTTATCTGCAATTGATGGTAAATATTTTTCCCAAAGTTTGGCTGCACTTGCAACCGCAGCCAAACTGGCACCAAGCGATCCCAAAATCCCCTATTCTGCAGCCCAATTTCTCGAAGCTGCCAATCTAAACGATCAGGCAATTAGTCATTATCAAAAAGCTATCGAGTTAAAAGCAAATTATGATCATGCTTATTTTGCGCTCGGAAAAATTTATTTAAAAAATAAGCAAATCGATTTGGCGAAGAAAAATTTACAACAAGCTATTGATTTTTCTTATCCCACTAATACTGAAGCAGAAAGATTATTCAATAGTCTCTAGGCTTTGTTGAATCATTTTTCCATTTATATCTTTATATAATTTCCCCTTATCTTCCTTAATGTGGTCGATAAAAACAATTCCATCAAGGTGATCTTGTTCATGCTGCCAAACAATAGCATCAAAAGAAGTCAAAGAGGCTTTTTTATTAATTAACTTATTACCATCAACCTCATCCCAGCTAACATCTATTTTCAACCATCTCTTGACTGTCCCAAATAGATTAGGAAAAGATAAACACCCTTCTAAAAAATCACTTTCCTTTTTTTCTTCATTTACGATTTTTGGAAAAATTTTTACACCGTAACTTTTTTCGATTGTAGGATTAAGATAAATTTTTATTTCTCCGTTAGAAATTTCTTTACTGCCAAAAAATCTTTTACTAATTCCAATTTGTGGCGCTGCTAATCCTGCTGCATTTTCACCATTTTTTAAAATTTTATTTAGTTTTTTAATATCAGACAATAACTCTTTATTAACGTCTATAATTTTTTCAGTTTTTTTTCTTAATACTTCTGAAGGATAAATCACTATTTTTGTCATGCGTTATTTTAACATTATGCCTTTTTCTTGATAAACTACCTCTATGCTTAATCTGATTTTTTTTGGCTCTTCCCAATATTCTTTAATTATTTTACAAGAAATTATTAAGATTAAAGATTTTAATCTACTAGCAATTGTTACTAAACCTGACAAAGCGACTGGACGAAAACAACAAGTCACCCCAAACCCAGTAGCCAATTTCGCTTATCAAAACAATCTAAAGTTATTGCCAACAAACGAGTTTGACTCAAATTTCAAAAAAAAACTAAAGGATATGAAGGCCGATCTTTATCTCGTTGTTGCTTTTGGACCTCCTTTTTTTGATCAAGAGATGATTCACTTCCCTAAATACAAAATTGTTAATATTCATCCTTCTCCTCTGCCTAAATATCGAGGAGCAACTCCCGGACCTTGGCAAATTATTAATGGAGAAACTAAATCTTCCGTTTGTTTTTTTCAAATCGATCCTCTTCCTGATCATGGCCCCATTATTTCTCAGTTCCCTTTTGACATTTCCAGTACGGAAACAGCTTCTAGTTTTTATCAAAAAGCTTTTGAGCTTGCAGCCATAAAACTTAAAGATACCCTAAAAGGGTATCTTTCCAATTCAATTAAGCTAAAAAATCAAGATCATCAGAAAAAGTCCTATTTTCCAAAACTTGATAAAAATAGTGCTCAAATTAATTGGAGTTGGGATCTTACTAAAATTGAACGTTTTATTAGAGCTCTTAATCCCTGGCCAATCGCCTGGACTTATATTAAAAACCAGCAAGGTGATATCTTAAAAATGAAAATTCTTTCTTCTATTGTAGCCAATCAAAAATTAATACCGATATCCGTTCAAATAGAAGGAAAAAAGATAACAAACTGGACAGAAATTAAAAACTATTATTCGATAATTTACCAACAATAAAAAATTATTTAGCCTTAGCTTTTTGTTCTTCAGCTTCTTTTTTAAGTCTTTTTAAGCACTTGGCACAAAAAATACCGCTAATTTTAGTTTCTCCAACCATCAAAGTGACCTTTTGGATATTAGCCATAAAAGTTCTTGGGGTTCTATTTTGGGCATGAGATCGATTTTGACCAATCTTGGTTCCCTTTTTACATAAACTACATGTTCTCATAGTAAGGTATAATATCAAATCAAATTATTTTTTGAAATATGGCAAATATTCTTTCTTCTATCTTTTTTTATCTTTCTCTAATTGTCGCCATTACGATTCATGAATTTTCTCACGCTTTTATTGCCGATTACCTTGGAGATCCAACTCCCAGGTCAAGAGGTAGATTAACTTTAAACCCCTTAAAACATCTTGATCCTCTTGGAACCATTTCTTTAATTCTGTTTAACTTTGGCTGGGGTAAACCGGTTCCGATTGACCCTTACAATCTACAAAATCCCAAAAGAGATGAAGCCCTAATCTCTCTCGCCGGACCCCTTAGTAATCTCTTGTTGGCTTTAATTTTATCTCTTTTAATAAAGGTTATGTCAACAAATGTGTTTTTAGTACTGTTTTTGGCAGTTATGATTAGAATGAATATTGTTTTAGCTGTTTTCAATCTTTTACCATTACCTCCCCTGGATGGATCAAAAATCCTTGTTAGTCTTCTCCCCCAAGACCTTTCACAACAGCTTGAAGAAGCTTTTAACAGTTATGGCGTCATCTTGACGCTACTTCTGCTTTTTTTACCAATTAGAGGTACTAATCTTATCAGCCTGATTATCGGTCCAATAATTCAATCAATAAGTACCTTCCTTGCTTTTTAGTTCTTTGGGTTCACTTTCTTTTTCAGTTCTTCAACCAGACTATCTATTTCACTTTTTGACATTCCATGAACTTTTGCTCCTTCTTCTAGACTTTCCATCGATGCTGCCAAACAGCCAACACAGTGGAATCCATATTTTTCAGTCAATGTCTCAATCAGCTCTGGATATTGTTCAACCAAATCCAAAATTAATATTTCTTTAGAAATTGGAGTTTTATTATTCATAATAGTTATTATACCTTTTTTACTTTATAGACAAAACCCTTCTCTTATCATGACAAGGCTTCTCATTTTTGGTAAAATTAATTGTCCTGCTGAAAGCAGCACTTTGAGAAGGTGTTTTTTCTAACTAACCATCTTAAATGGAAAACGCTTTTTTTAAGTTTGCGCTTAAGAATAGTTTTCCACCACGTATTTTTAGCGTGGAAAAGCCATTATCAAAGAAAACTTTTGGCGGGATATTCTTTATGAAAAAACCTTATTTCTCCATTATTATTCCTTGTCTTAATGAGGAAAATTTTATTTCTGATCTTTTAAAAAATTTAAATTCACAAAGCTTCAAAGATTTTGAAGTTGTTATTGTCGATGGCAAGTCACAAGATAATACCGTTAAGGTAATCAAAGATTTTCCAGCCAAATATCCTCTTTCAATTCATTCCACTTCAACCAGAAATGTTGCTTTTCAGAGAAATTTAGGAGCAAAAAAGGCCAAAGGTGATATTTTTATCTTCTTTGATGCTGATACACAAATTCCGAATAATTATCTTAAAAAAATTCAACAAGCTTTTGATAAAAAAAAGCCTCATTTCTTAACAACCTATGTCAAAGTAGACTCCAAAAGTCCGATAGAGCTTATGTTTGCCTTTTTTTGTAATTTAGTTTTTGAGACGGGTAAAGTATTTAAAATCCCCTTCTCTTTTGGTGCCATGCAAGCTGTTAAAAGAGGCGCTTTTTTTGATATTGGTGGCTATGATGTAAAAACAAAATTTGCTGAAGATAGTCAACTTTTTCAAAACCTTTACGATTATCATTACAAATTGTTAATTTTAACTCATCCTCGATTTTATTTTTCTCTTCGACGTTTTCGAGCTGAAGGAGTTTTAAAATCTTTAACTCAATACTTACAACTTAATTTTAATATCTTATTAAGAGGTTACCATGTTCCCCCAAAGGTAAGGTATCAAATGGGTGGTAAGCGCTACGACATTGAACAGATTAATGATGTTAAGTATTCCCAGATATTTCAACCCTTTTTTGTCAAGCTCAATAAGGCAATTAAAAAACGAAGAAAAAATACTCAGCTCTTCGTTGATAAAATTTTTTCCTCAAAATAAATTAACCTAAAAATCAAGCACAAATAAGCCATTTTTTTTTAATATTTTGATATAATCTTTTATCTCGCCCGAGTAGCTCAGTTGGTCTAGAGCAAGCGTTTTGTAAACGCTAGGTCGTGAGTTCGAATCTCACTTCGGGCTCATTAGATTACATTTTTCTGATAAAATACTCAGATAAATGCCCGGATAGCTCAGTTGGTAGAGCATCCCCTTGGTAAGGGGAAGGTCAAGAATTCGAGTTTCTTTCCGGGCTCAAGCTTCAATCATTTTTCAAAGATTTCTAAGGAGGGGTGCTCCGAATGGTAAGGAACTTGTTTTGAAAACAAGCGCCCGCAAGGGCATGC
>CAZEKY010000002.1:0-45216 GCA_964512875.1 uncultured Gammaproteobacteria bacterium | reverse complement strand
ACTATTAATGGTGCTTGTGGTTCTAGTGATGGTAGCACTTATACGTCTTCTGAAACCCCCTCTAATCTTTGTAGCTCCGGTACAGCTACCGGCTTAACTAAAAGTTATGGTTACTGGAGCTGGACTTGTGAAGGGTCTAGTAAATAATTGTTTTTGTTTATTAAATCATTTAAGATATTCCACCTTCGTTTCTTTTCACTTTGGCTAATTTCATCTTTGTAAAGTTTTGCCGATACTGTTCCTTTTCTTGGGGAGTATTTATTAATGTAAGCAATATCAAATTTAACTTTTTTACAGACATCTACAGTGTTTTGAAAAGCTTTTTCATCTTCACCCGGAAAACCGATTATGATATCTGTTGAAAATTTAACTCCAGGTATTTTTCTTTTAATTTTTTTTATTAAATCTAAATATTCTTTTTTGCTATACCCTCTATTCATTTTTTTTAAAACCTCGTCATCTCCAGCTTGAAAGGGGAGGTGTATTAATCTGTCAATATTCTTATATTTAGCAATTACTTCGATTAATTCGTCAGAAAAATCCCAGGGATTACTACTTACAAAAGAAATTTTATCTAATTTTTTTTGAGCAATTTTTTCAAGTAATTGCGGGAACAAGCTTTTAAATCTTTTTTTACCCATTGAAACCACACTAGCTTCATTCAAATCGCTTCCGTAAGAATTAACGTTTTGTCCAATTAACAACACTTTTTTAAAACCTCTTTCAATTGCCTTATCCACCTCTCTTAGTACTTCTTCCATTTTTCTTGATATTTCTCTGCCTCTAGCAAAGGGAACAATACAATAACTACAAAAATTATTGCAACCAAAACTAATTGGTATTAAAGCTACTTCTTTTTCTTCTGCAAGTGTGTTTATTTTTACACTTATTTTTTCTATTGGTAAAAAATCACTTACACTTGGAAAATCTCTTTTTAGCTGTTTTAACTTTTTACCACTTTTATCGTTATGTGCTAATCCAGACAAACATCCGGTGACAATTATTTTACATTTTTTATTTTCTCTACGATTATGTTTATTAATCTCATCAATTAATCCATAGGCTCTATTTTCAGCTGATTCTCTTACTATACATGTATTTATAATTACCAAGTCTGCTTCTTTCCAACTATCTACTTCTTTCCCGCCTTTTTCAAAATAGAAGACTCTAATTTTTTCAGAGTCTGCCGTGTTTTGTATGCAACCAAATGTTTTAATAAAAAATTTCATCCTCAATTTTAACAAATTAAATTTTCATTGACACCAATATTCAAAAATGAGATATTTATTCATGGATGATCAAACTAATTTGCAAAATCAAGATCTTTTACCCGAAAACCCTTTAACTCCTGATTCTACTGATAACGATCAGGAAAATTTTTCTCCTCCTTCTGATACTGAAACCGAGATGACTCCTCCACTATCTTCTGTTGACAACGAAACTAAAACAGAAACATCACCTTTTCCCTCTGAATCTGATTCTAATATTGGGATTGAAACAAACACTCCTCTACCTTCCCTTGAGAATGAAACAAATGACTCACTGCCTCCTATAGAAGTTGATAACGAAACAGAATTTTCAAAAGACTCATCTGTCAGTGAAAATAAAGATCGACTTGTTAGCAATCAAGAATATCAAAATCTTTTGGATCAATACGCTGAAAGTCAAAAACCTGCTGAGACTGATCTTTTGTTGCAAAACGAACTTCCTTCTGAATTTATTCAACCCACCAAAAATCCTTCTACAATCAATTTTTTTAAATATTTTTTTCTTTTTTCTTTAATTGTTTTTATTATTACCATCTTTTCTTTTATTTCTCTCTATTTAATCAAGGCAAATGAAAACAAGAAATCTAATTTAGAATCATCAATTAAATCTGCACCATCTTTGACAAAAGAGTCTTGTTTATTAAATGATAAAAAATATGACATTGGTGAAACCTTTACTGCCTCTGATGGTTGCAACACTTGCACTTGTAAAGTAAACAACACTATCGATTGTACTGACAATGAGTGTGCCCCTTCTTCCAGCAATTTAAAGTCATCCACAAGTCCAACCTCAACAGCATCAGCAGTTAAAAAATAACATGATAAATGAAAAGAATAAAATTAAAATATTGTCTCTTGTCTTGTTTTTATTATTTTTAGCCACCTTGTTTTCATTGACTTTTCTTTTTGTTACCAAGAAGTTAGAAAAGCCAAAGAAAGAAGAAAAATCAACCAGTAGTGTCCCTGTAAAAATTGAATGGTTAACTTACAATGATCCGGTATACAACTATTCTTTTCAATATCCCTCTGCCCTTTACCTTAAAAATAAATCTCAAAACTCAATCATGCTTGACACTTATTCTAATATTAAGTGGATTGAGGGGATGAGAGAACAACAAAATAAAATATACTTTCCTTTTCTGGCTATCAATGTTCATTCTTCTTTTCAAGACATTAATCCTGATTTTTCCACTCTTTCGGATTACCTTGACAAAAGTGATTCGAAGTATCAAGCACTTAGTATTAGTGGGATAGAGGCTTATCTTTTTTCTTATACTCTACCAAACAAACATCAGACAATTTATCTTCAAAAAGGGGATAAAATTTATCAAATTGATTATGCCCCATTATTGGGGGATGAAGAAGTTCAACAAAAGGTTATCAATAGTCTTAAATTTAACTAAAGTAAAACTACCCATTGCGCCTTACTCTTTAAGGCCTTATAATAGCTCTATTCGGCCGAGCGGTTGGAACATAACTCGTCCTTTTTCTTAATAATTAAATTTGTTGATGCCTTCCGTAAAAAGAACTCAATGGGGTAAAAAATACCCTAATCTCCCCAAGTTAGATTTAATTCAAATCCAAAAAGAATCCTGGAAAGAATTTTTAGAAAAAGAATTGATAGACACCGTTCGATCAATTTCGCCAATTAATGACTATACCGGTAATAACTGGGAGTTAGAACTAGGCGATTTAACTTATGATCCAATTGTTGTTTCCCCAGACCTTACTAAAAGAAAAGGATTAAACTATACCGTCCCCATCCGCATTAAGGCTAAATTGACCAATAAAAGAAGCGGTAACATTCGAGAAGAAGATGTTTTTTTCTTAAACCTTCCCACCATGACTCAAGAGGGTACTTTTATCGTCAATGGTATTGAAAGAGGTATTATCAATCAATTAGTTCGTTCTCCTGGTATTTATTTTACTGGTGAAATTGACCCTGCCACTGGAAAAACTCTTTATAGCGCTGAAATTAGACCTGCTCGAGGTTCTTGGTTAGAGTTTTTTATTGGTAAAAAAGATGTAATTTTTGCCAGAATTGATCGTAAAAAGAAATTTCCTGCTACCATTTTTTTGAGAGCCGCTTGTCAAATGGGCGACAAACAATTAATTGCTGAATTTGGAGATTTTATTTCCAACACTATTCAAGCTGATATCTCTAAAAGTTCAGAAGAGGCCATTTTGGAGTTTTATCGCAAATTAAGGCCAGGTGAGCCAGTTGTTCTAGAAAATGCTCAAAAATTTTTCAATGAAAGATTTTTTGATGTCAGAACTTATGAGTTAGGATCTGTTGGGAGATACAAAATTAACAAAAAATTTGGATTTAAATTTGATGATAGTGATCAAAACAATTGGGTTTTAAGAAAGGAAGATTTAGTCGCCACCATCAAATATTTGATTCAACTGCAAAAAGGTGAAGCTACTCGTCTTGATGATATCGATAGTTTAGCTAATCGCCGTTTGCGACGTTGTGGTGAGATCGTTTCTCAAATTGCTATTCGACCTGCTTTAGCCCGTTTTGAAAGAATGGTTAAAGAAAGAATGAGCTTGATTTCGACCAAAGAAAAACCAGCTCCTTCTCAGATGATTAATCCTCAGCCTCTTATTTCCGCCTTAAATACCTTTTTTAGATCCAATCAGCTTTCTGCTATTTTGGATCAAACCAACCCTTTATCAGAGCTTGATTTATTAAGAAGAGTCACTGTGGTTGGTGTCGGGGGTTTGACTCGTGAAAGAGCCGCCTTCTCTATTCGTGACGTTCATAGTTCTCAATACGGACGTATTTGTACCGTTCGTTCACCTGAAGGTCCAAATATTGGTTTGGTTACCTACCTTGCTCTTTACTCTCGTGTTAACAAGTATGGTTTCTTAGAATCACCTTTTAGAAAACTTGAAAAAATTAAAGGTGGTTATACCATTTCTAAAGATTTTGACTATCTTGATGCTGAAGACGAATACAGCAAAAAAATTACTCACTTAGATATTAAGCTTAATGATGAATTTATTACCAAGCAAGAATGGGTTCCTATTCGTTATCAGGGTGAGTTTGCTGAAGGCCCAATTAGTCAGGTTGAATACATTGATTTAGTTCCAAACGAGATTGTTGGAGCTTCTGCTTCCTTGATTCCTTTTGTTGATCATGATGATGCTACTCGTGCTCTTATGGGTTCTCACATGCAGACTCAAGCAGTTCCACTAGTTGCTCCTGAGGCACCAATTATCGGTACTGGTATGGAGTCAACTATTGCCACCTCAATGAGAAGAACTGTTTTGGCTAAACATTCAGGTAAAGTAACTTATGTTGATGGCAGCAAAGTAGTCATTGCCCTTGATAAAAAAGTCAATGAATTAAGCAGTGATACTAGTGAAATTAGTCAAGATGGTAAAACTGAAACTTATACTTTAACTAAATTTTTAAGAACTTCACCATACGGTACCTGTTACAACCAAAAAGTAGTTGTTAATGTTGGAGATCTTGTCAAAGAAGGCGATTTGTTAATTGACGGCCCTTCAACTGATGGTGGTGAACTTTCTATTGGTCGCAACCTTTTAGTTGCCTATGCTTCAATCGACGGTTTATCTTATGAAGATTCATTCTTGATTTCTGATCGTTTAGTTAAGCAAGACGTCTTAACCAATATTCAGATTTATGAGTATTCAGCTCAGGTTGTTGAAACTAAATTAGGATCAGAAGAATTAACTAAAGACATCCCCAACGTCTCTGAAGACGAGTTGTCTAAATTAACCAATGACGGTATTGTCATGATTGGTGCCACTGTTGGCCCCAATGATATTTTAGTTGGCAAAGTTGAGCCTAGAGGTGAAAAAGAATTGTCTGCTGAAGAAAGACTTTTAAGAGCAATTTTTGGAGAAAAAGCCAGAGAAGTTAAAGATACTTCTTTACGTGTTGCTAATGGTGAAGGCGGAGTGGTCATTAAAGTTGATATTCTTGATAAAAATAATGGCGACGAGTTAGATCCAGGCATTAACAAGGTTGTTAAAGTTTATGTTGCTCAAATTCGTAGAATCCAAGAAGGTGATAAAATTGCCGGAAGACATGGAAATAAAGGTGTTATTTGTCGAATTATGCCAGAATATGACATGCCTCGACTAGCCGATGGTACTCCTGTTGACATGGTTATGTCACCACTTTCAGTCGTGGCTCGTATGAATTTGGGTCAAATCCTAGAAGTTGCCTTGGGTTACGCTGGATTTAAACTTGGTAAACACTACGCTGTGCCTGTTTTTGAAAAATATTCTGAAGAAGAAATTGCTCAGGAACTTATAAAAGCTGGTTTGTCTGAAACGACCAAAACTCAACTTTATGATGGTCGAACTGGCGAAGCTTATGATCAACAATCAGTTGTTGGTATTGGCTATATCATTAAGCTGGTTCACATGGTTGATGATAAGGTTCATGCTCGATCTACTGGTCCTTACTCTCTGGTGACTCAACAGCCACTTGGTGGTAAAGCCAGAATGGGAGGTCAAAGACTTGGAGAAATGGAGGTTTGGGCTCTAGAAGCACATCGTGCTGCTCACACTTTACAAGAGATGTTAACTATCAAATCGGATGACATTGAAGGCCGTACTCACGCTTTTCAAGCTATTATCAAGGGTCAGCCAATTCCAGAACCGGCCATTCCTGAATCGTTTAAAGTTTTGACTAAAGAACTCGCTGGTTTATGTTTAGATATTTCTCCAGTCGGTGTTAGAGAAATTGAAGAAATTGTCGAAAACGACAATTCTGCTCCAGTTGAAATAAAAGCAGAAGAACTTGAAGCCCAAGCCCCAGTTGATATTGAGGCTCAAGCAGAAGGCTTAATCGTTAGCAACGATACAGCCACGTTAGAAGATGAAATAAAGGAGGAACAATAATGTTTAAATTTAAAAGTATGATCGATTTTACAGGACTTCAAATTAAATTAGCTTCTCCTGAAGACATTTTAAGTTGGTCCACTGGTGAGGTTACCAAACCAGAAACTATTAATTATCGTAGCTGGAGACCAGAAAAGGATGGTCTTTTTTGTGAAAAAATCTTTGGACCATCTCGAGATTACGAGTGTTATTGTGGTAAGTACAAAAAAATTCGTTTCAAAGGTGTAATTTGTGATCGCTGCGGAGTTGAAGTCACCACTTCAAAAGTTCGTCGCGAAAGAATGGGACACATTTCTTTAGCTGCTCCTGTAACTCATCTTTGGTATCTTCGAAACACTCCATCTCCGTTAGGTATTATTTTAGATGTTCCCCAAAAAGACCTGGAGGCTGTTGTTTATTTTACTAAATATTTAATCACCTCTATTGACGATTCAAAAAGAAAAGAGGCTTTAGAAAATTTAGCTAATTATTCACAAAAGAGAATCAATCAACTTGAAGTTGATACTAAAAAAGCTATCGAAATTAAAAGTGAAGAAACTGAAATTGAGAAGAAGGAATTAGAAAAAAAGATTAAAAACAAAGATCAACTTTCAATTGCCAAAGATGAAAGAAATATTAAATTAAAACAGGATGTTCAAAAACTTGAAAATAAGGCTTTAACTGAAAAAAATCGCATTGAGGGTTTAATGAAGTACCTTGAAGATAAGATTCGAAACTTATCAGTTTTAACAACTCTTTCAGATGAAGAAAGCTTTTATCTAAGTCAATTTAATGCTGATATTTTCTTTACTGCCAAAATGGGAGCTGAGGCTCTTTATGAGGTTTTAAAACAAATTGACATGTCTGAAACTGTCAAGAACTTAAAAGCTGAATTAAGTAAAACTAATTCAAAACTAAAGAAAAAGAAAATCATGTACAAAATTCGTATTCTGAACGGCATGATTGAAAATTCTATTAATCCTGAATGGATGGTTTTGACTCAGGTACCAGTTGTTCCACCAGACTTAAGACCAATGGTTCAATTAACTGGTGGTCGTTTCGCTACCTCTGATTTAAACGATCTTTATCGAAGATTAATTAACCGAAATAATCGTCTTAAAAAATTATTAAAACTTGGTGCTCCTGAAATCATTTTAAGAAATGAAAAAAGAATGCTCCAAGAATCTGTTGACATTTTAATTGATGCTCAAAAAGCCTCAAAAAATAAAAGAAAAAGTGCCAAAAGAGTTCCTCGTTCTTTATCTGATCTTTTAAGAGGCAAAAAAGGACGCTTCCGACGTAATTTGCTTGGTAAGCGTGTCGATTATTCTGGTCGTTCAGTCATTGTTGTTGGCCCAGAATTAAAATTAAATCAAGTTGGTCTTCCAAAAGAAATCGCACTTGAAATGTATCGACCTTTTGTTCTTCGGGAATTAATGGCTAAAGGAATAGCTCCAAACATTAAAAGTGCTAAAAATTTAATTGATCATCGTATTAATGAGGTCTACGATATTTTAGAAGAAGTTACTAAAGACAGCTATGTTCTTTTGAATCGCGCTCCAACTTTGCACAAACTTTCTATTCAGTCATTTAAGCCAATTTTAGTTGACGGTTTGGCTATCAGATTACATCCTTGTGTCTGTAAAGCTTTTAACGCCGACTTTGATGGAGATCAGATGGGTGTTCACTTACCACTCTCTCTATCTGCCCAAAAAGAAGCTAAAAAATTAATGTTGCCTTCAAGGAATTTGTTAAAGCCTGCTGATGGTAATCCTGTTTCTATTCCTACTCAAGAAATGGCTGTTGGTTGTTATTACATTACTTCAGTTAGATCTCAAGATTTAGACAAAGAAACGACTGACTCTTTTGAGGGTCTTTCCATTTTCGCTGACGAAGCCGAAGTCGAACTTGCTTATCAATCAAAAAAGATTGAATTAAGGGAACTTTTACTTGTCAAGATTAATGGTGTTTTAACTAAAACCACTTTTGGTCGTATTTGGTTTAATCAAATCCTTCCATCTGAGTTTTCTTTCTTAAATGAAGCCATGGCCGGCTCTAAATCAGTTAATGATCTAGTAGTTAAATCTCTTAAAATTGCTGGTAGATTAAAAACAGTAAAATTAATTGATTCGCTAAAAGACATTGGGTTTAAAGGATTCACCCTTTCAGGTATTTCCTTATCTATGGCTGATTGTGGTGATTTACCTGAAAAAGATGCCATTATTCATGCTGCTAACCAACAAGTTGCCGAAATTGAAGAAAATTTCAAAAATGGCTTAATCAGCAACGATGAAAAGAAAAGACTTTCACAGTCTGTTTGGATGGAAAAAACGGAAGAAATTGCCGAAAAAACTTGGGCAACTTTGGATATTGATTCTCCAATTCGTATTATCTCTGCTGCAGGTATTAAACGTGCATCAAAAGATCAAATCAAACAGCTTTCAGGTATGAGAGGTTTGATGGTTGATCCAACTGGAAAAATCGTTCAGCTTCCTACCAAATCTAATTTTAGAGAAGGCTTGTCTGTTTTTGAATATGTTACTGGTGCTAGAGGTACTCGTAAGGGTTTGGCTGATACTGCTTTAAAAACCGCCGATGCTGGTTATCTTACCCGTCGCTTAGTTGATGCTGCTCATATTGCTATCATCAAAACTGACGATTGTCATACTGAAAAATTCATCACTATTGATGCTAACGAAAAGGGAAGAGAAAGATATTTTACTCGTCGTATTCTAGGTAGAGTTTTAGCTACTGACATTATCAATCCGAAGAGTAAAAAAGTCTTAATTGAAAAGGGGACTTTGCTTGGTGATGATGAGGTGTCACTTATTGAAAAGAGTGAAATCACTTTGGTCAACATCAGATCACCTTTAACTTGTAATGCTGAAACTGGCTTATGTCAAAAGTGTTACGGTTGGGATTTATCAACCAGAAAGATGGTTCAAGTTGGTGTTCCAGTTGGTGTTATTGCTGCACAATCTATAGGTGAACCTGGTACCCAGCTTACACTAAGAACCAAACATACCGGAGGCGTCTTAGGTGTTGACGTTACTCAAGGGTTACCTCGTGTTCAAGAACTTTTTGAAATTAGAACTCCAAAAGTTCCTTCACCTTTAGCAGAAATTGCTGGAAAGGTTAAAGTTAAAGAGACTGTCGATGGGTACGAAATTAAACTTACTGGAAAAGGTGATGACAAGTCGACTAAAGTTATTACCTATCTTTTACCATTAAACGCTACAATTCTTGTTGCTGATGGTGATTTAGTTCCACAAGGTGCCCAACTTTGTTCTGGTTCGCTTGATGTTCGTGAAATTATGGACATTAGAGGTATCGAGGCCGCCCAAAAATATTTGATTAATAGCATTCAGGGTGTTTATGAATCACAAGGAATTGGTATTCATGATAAACACTTAGAAGTTATGGTTAAAGAAATGAGCGATAAGATTAAAATTGAGAATCCTGGTGATACCACTTTCCTCTATGGTCAAATTGTTACCGCAGCTGTCTTAAATGCTGCTAATGAAAAGGCTAAAGAAAATAAGGGAAAAGCTGCTGTTGGTAAAAAGGTACTTCTTGGTTTAATCAATTCAGCTTTAAGCACTGGTTCTTGGTTATCTGCTGCTTCTTTCCAGCAAACCACTAGTGTTTTAACGGAAGCTTCCTTGATTGCAGAAGTCGACGGCTTGATTGGTCTTAAAGAAAATGTTATTATCGGACGATTGATCCCCGTCAGTAAAAATCAAAAATAAATATGCCAACATTTAATCAACTAATAAAATCTGGTCGAAAGAAAAGAACTGAAAAAGTTAAAACAGTTGCTCTTCGAGGTGGTTTCAATACTATCACCAATCGACCTACCGACAATATTAACCCTATCAAAAAAGGTGTTGTTATTTCTGTTAAAACTATGACACCTAAAAAGCCTCATTCGGCTTTGAGAAAAATTGCTAAAGTTAAACTTAGTAATCGAACTTCAGTTACTGCCTATATTCCAGGTATTGGTCATAATTTGGCCGAACACAGTATCGTCAGTATCAGAGGTGGCAGGGTTAGAGATTTACCAGGTGTTCGTTATCGTATCCTTCGCGGCAAATACGATGCTGGGGCTGTTGTTGGCCGAATGCAATCCCGTAGTAAATACGGAGCCAAAAAAGCTGCTGTTAAAAGTGAATAATTATAAAAAATAAAATAAAAATATGTCCAGAAAAGGAATCAATAAAACCAGAGAAGTCCTACCAGACACTATCTATGGCAACATTACTGTCAGTAAAATCATCAATGCTTGTATGAGAGATGGCAAAAGAACTGTTGCTGAAAAACAAGTTTATGCCGCTCTTGATTTAATAAAAAAACAATTTCCAAAAGAGGAAGTTTTAGACGTTTTAGATCGTGCACTTGAAAATATTAGACCTAAAATTGAAGTTAAACCACGAAGAATTGGTGGTGCTGTCTATCAGGTTCCTACTCCAGTTCGTGGCAATCGTCAAAACTCTTTGGCTCTTAGATGGATGATTAATGCTGCTCGCTCAAAACCAAACAAACAATTTCACACTTTTGCTGAAAAATTAGTTTCTGAGTTAACTGCCGCACTTAATAATGAAGGAGTCGCGGTAAACAAAAGAATTGAGGTTGAAAGAATGGCTGATGCCAACAAGGCTTTTGCTCATTTGCGCTGGTAATTTTTAATGATATTAAGCGCCCCATCATTGGGGCGTTTTTTGTATTCAACTCATAGTTGTTTTTTGCTATAATATAACCATGGCATTATTCTCTAAGTCGAAACTCGTAATCTGGCCAAGATCTAAAAGTGTTGAATTTTACATTGACCGAAAGGAAAACAATACTATTAGTTTTGATTTGGATCTTTGGCAAAAATGTAACGATAAGCAGCTTGATTCTCTCAGATCATATTTTCAACAAAATAAATTTGGATCTATTTCTCTTCTTGTTCCTGACGATATCGTTGTAACTAAATCTTTTACCTATGATTCAAAAATAGAAAACATTGACAAGAAGGAAGTAATTGGGCTGGCTACTAGTATGGTTAACTTTGATATTGACCCAGAAGCACTAGACTATCAGTTGACTCAACTTCCCGACAAAACCATTATTCGTTCTTATATCTACGATAAACCAAGATTAGACCAATTAAAAGAAAACCTAGAAACTATTGGTGTTGTAATTGATAAGTTTATTGCTATTTCTTCAGCTATTTCAAACATTATTTCCTCAGTTTACAAACAGGAATTTTTCTTAATTTATCCTCTTAAAGACCAAGAATATACTCTTTTGTTATCAAAAGATAATTTCGTATATTTAACCGTTAATCTTAAGGGACCAAGTCTTGATATTCAAAAAATCATCAATTACTCTAATTTTTACTTTTCTTCTATTACAGAAAAGATTTATGTGCCTGAAAATCACGATTTAGAGCTTCTCTCTACTACTCAAATGAACAAAACCCTTTATGATGAGGCTCAGATTGCTCAAAGCCTTTCTAAAGCGTCAAATTTACCCTTACCGGTTCTTGGAGCTATCAACTCCTCGACAGCTAATAATATTGATATAATTAAACCATCAACCAATATTAGTTCATCAAAAAATAAAATGGAAAATACAAAAAGAAATATTTTACCAATAGTGGCTGTTTTTGTTTTCACTGCCGTTATTGCTTCAATGATTATGTGGTTTGTTTCAAATAAAAAAGACAGCTCTCAAATAGAGAGTCCTACTTCTGAAAATAATCAGGTTACTGTGACTCCAACCTCAACTCCAACGCCAACACCAACTATTATTGAGATTGATAAAGATATTAAAATTCAGGTTTTAAATGGAACAGATATCAACGGTCAAGCAGCTACTGTAAAGGCCATGTTGACCAAAATGGGTTTCAAAAATATTTCAGTTGGAAATGCTAAAGAGATTGCTACCAAAAATTCGGTTCAAGTAAAGTCTGCTACTTTTTCAGCTTATTTTGAATCTAAGCTAGAAAGTGACTTTCCTGCCACCTATACTCAAGATTTAAAAGAAGCATCAGCTTATGATGCTATTTTTACTATTGGCCAGGATTTAAGTAAGGTTACTCCTGCTGCTCAATAACTTTTAAATAATAATTTAAGTCCCTCGTGAAAGCGGGGGATTTTTGTTAAAAAAAACCCGGTCAAAATAAAGCGAATACGCTATTATTTTGCCGGGTTGGCTAAAATTAAATAATTGGACAATGAAACGAAATGATTAAGGGAATAATACCATCGGAATCTTCAACATCGTCAATAGATTCTTTCATTTCTGCATAAATTTTACCTTGATAGGGCATATACGGGTGTAACACAATATCATCCATGTCTTCTTCGACAATATTGACATATGCCGTATTGGCATAATAGGCGATATTTCCGATATCCTTTATGAGTGAAGATCCAGATAAAATGGATGAGCAAAAATCAATTTCTAGCTTTGCTCTTCCAGGTTTAACGGCTATATAAGCCGTTCTATTCGAAAAAACTATTAAGTTTACGCATTTTGTTTCTTTCATTTTCTATCAACAACCTTTCTCCCTTATTTCATCTCTTTGATGAATGGGAATCTACTTTTTAGCTTTTACTAAAAAACAAATTTCCATTCATCAAATTTATCTGTCAAATTTAATTTTAAAGTGCCTAAATACAAGCTAAAATTATGTATTTGATAGTAAAATTATATCCTGTAATCTGTAATAAGTCAAAAAACAACAAAGTAAAAATAATCAAAAATATTTACTCTTCACAATATTGTAGAATTTGATTTTCTCTCTTATTGATTGTATGCTAGTCAACACATGATCAAAGAAAGTCTTAGAGAATCAAAGCAGCCAATAAGTGCAGCTCAGGAAACAAAAATGATTTTTAGTCAAAGTGGCATTGTTGAGTATTTAGAATATATTAAAGAAAACAAGCTATTAACTTTTTGTCGTCCAGATCCTTTAACAAAATATTTTTATGATCTAACTTCTGATCGTGAATCAGTAGAAGCTCTTATTGATTACAAGGGTAATTCTATTGCTATAATTTTTGATTCAAAAATGAAAGCTTTTGAAAATGGGGATTCGTTAAGAATCATCCCTTTGGCAAAAAAAATTACTGTAGAAAAATTACCTGATTATTACCAAACCAGATATGAAAATGATTATCACCCAGAAAAAAACGTTACAGAGAAAGCGAACACTTCCAGTGAAACAATCGAAATTATTCGCCAGATTGTAGATACAAACAAATAACATTTTTGACAAAATTTAATATATTCGATAGAATCCCTCAGTTTTTATTTTTAACTAGATAAACACAAGTTCTTTAAAAAAAGGAGGTTGTATTGCATGACTAAAGAACATGCACACTTGTTCATTGAGTTTGTAAAAGAAATTATTGACTCAAACGAGAGTGTCTTTAATGATTATTCTGAAAGTAATATTAAAACAGAAGTAAGAGGTTATGTTGTATTGATATATAGGAGAATTAAGGGGGTGAAATTTAATGACCCAAAACTAAATAGAAGATACAGAATATATTCTTCTTTCATCGAAGACTCTAAAAGTTCAAAAGGTCAAAAAAGACCCTTTGTAATTCAAGGGAGAGTTCATGCAAGTGGAGATTTTTCTGTCGAAGAAGTACTTCGACCCTACTTGCTAGAACTGAAAAAGAATAAGTGGACTGTTACACACATGGAATGTCGTAACAACCCTGTTTTAGCAAATATTTATTTAGAAAGAAATTAATATCAGAAAAATTATTTTAAAAATTATTATTATTTTTTGGTTTTTTAGTCATTAATGTTAAAATACCCTACAAAATATTTTCAATCGCTGAATATAATTTTGTGTACTTTTACAAACAGTTTTATTTGAAGAGTTCTGTGTCATAAAAAATAGTAAAGGAGAGAGATAATAGTGAAAGAAATCGAGTTAAAGGAGAAGTTAGAAGATCTGATTTCCGCTGTTCTGCCAAAAGGTTCTACTATTAATGCAAAAAGGGTAAATACCTGTTCGCTTGATGATTTTTTGTCGATTACACCTTCTACTATGATGGTGAAGTCTGGTAACCGCGTAGTCATAGAGGATTATGAACGGTACTATCTAGTGCGAAATAACAATATCATCACAAAATTTCAAGAGAAGATCGTTTGTTATCACTGCAAGGGGGACCTTGATGGTACGACGGAAGTGGTTCAAACTGCTCTTTCTATTGGGAAACAAATAAGGTCAATTTCTCCTCAGGAGATTCTCTTTATAATTCATGACAGTTATCGAGATGCACCTCTCGATGACGCTGATTATCCGGCAGCACGGATTATTTATTTATATCAAATAAAATAACTTGTTTCTCAAGACTCCTATTTGCTTCGTTTTTTTTAACGAAACAATGGGAGTCTTTTTTTTTAACTTCGCTTGATAATGGCTACCTAAATAGAGTAAAATCATCTCATATGAAAATTTTAGTTACTGGAGGTTCTGGCTTTATCGGCTCAAATTTTATTAAGTATTGGTTTAAAAAATATCCTAAAGATTCTATTATTAATCTTGACAAAATGACTTATGCTGCCAATCCTAGAAACTTAGTTGAATTTGAAAATAATTCGAATTATCAATTTGTTAAGGGTGATATCTTAGATGAAAAATTAGTTGATGAAATTGTTTCTCAGGTAGAACTAATCGTTCATTTTGCTGCAGAATCACATGTTGATCGATCAATTGATGATCCTTCTCTTTTTGTAAAAACTAATGTATTGGGAACTTATAACCTGTTAATGGCTGCTAAAAAATATAAGACACGTTTTCATCATATCTCTACCGACGAAGTCTATGGGACTATTTTGATAAATGATTCTTTGACACAATTTAACGAAAAAACCCCTTACGATCCTTCTAGTCCTTATTCCGCCTCAAAAGCTTCATCTGATCATTTAGTTTTGTCTTTCTATAAAACCTACTCTCTTCCTGTAACCATTAGTAATTGTTCCAATAATTATGGCCCCTATCAGCATCCTGAAAAAATGATTCCAAGATCAATTACTAATCTACTTGATGGTCAAAAGATAAAAGTATATGGTCAAGGTTTAAATTTTAGAGATTGGCTTCATGTTCAAGATCATTGTCGGGCTATCGAGCAAATAATTTTTAAGGGTGAAATTGGTCAGACTTATTGTATTGGTGGTCTAAAGAAGGGGACGAGTAATATGGATTTAGTTAACTTAATTTTAAAATTAATGAACAAAGATGAATCTTCTTTGGAATATGTCACTGATCGTCCTGCTCATGATAACTATTCTGTCGATTGGTCAAAAATCAATCAAGAATTAGGCTGGCAACCAGAATTTGATTTAGAATCTGGCCTAAAGCAAACAATTGAATGGTATACCCAAAATCAATCATGGTGGTTAGAAACTAAAAAAGAAGCAGAAGAATTTTATCTTAAATTAAATCAAAACATAAAAAAATGACAACTTTTACCAGAGGCAATATTGAAGGATTAGTTGTAATCGAACCTTCAGTTTATCCAGACGATCGAGGTTTCTTCCTCGAAACTTACAATCAAAAACTTTTTTCAGACAATGGAATTTCCACTGTCTTTGTTCAAGACAATCACTCCCGCTCCTCAAAAGGAGTATTAAGGGGTTTTCATTTTCAAAAACCACCCTTTGCTCAAGATAAATTAGTTCGTTGTACTCAGGGGGAGGTTCTTGACGTTGTTGTTGATCTTCGTCAAAATTCTCCAACCTTTGGACAATCTTTTTCGGTACTTTTATCTGAAGAAAATAAAAAACAATTTTACATCCCTCAGGGTTTTGCTCATGCTTTTTTAGTCCTTTCTAACATTGCTGATTTTCAGTATAAATGTTCCAACTTTTACAATAAAGAATCAGAAGGGGGTCTTTTATGGAATGACCCCTTAGTTGCCTTCTCTTGGCCAAAAATAGAAACTGACTTGTTGTTATCAGATAAAGATAAGCTTTGGCCTAATCTTGAGCAGTTAAAAAGTAATCCAATTTTTTAATTATGAAAAAAATAATCGGCACAGGTCTTTCAGGGTTAGTTGGTAGTCGTATTGTCGAATTGTTAAAAGACAAATATGAATTTGTTGATTTTTCTCTAGATTCCGGAGTGAATTTGCTTGATCAAGAAAATTTAGCCAAAGCCTTTGAAAAAAATAAAGATGCTTTTGCGATTTTACATCTGGCTGCTTTTACTGACACTAATGCTGCCTGGGAACAAAAAGGAGATCATAGCGGAATTTGTTACCAGCTTAACGTGCAGGGAACAAAAAATATTTTAGATCTTGCTCGTAAATACAATCAGTATCTTATTTATATCTCTACTGATTTTGTTTTTGATGGTAATAAAGACACTCCTTATATCGAGTCAGATCCTGTTTCTCCAATTGAGTGGTATGGAGAAACCAAGTATCTAGGGGAAAAGGTCATTACTGATTCTAATTATGACAATTTTAATATTTCAAGAATTACTTATCCCTATCGTGCTAATTTTGAGAAAAAACCTGACATTATTAAAAAAGTACTAACTAAGCTTCAAGATAATCAAGAGTTAAAAATGTTTTCAGATCAAATTTGTACCTACACCTTTATTGACGACATCGCTCAAGCTCTCTGTTACTTTTTAGACCATCAAAATAAGGGTATCTATCATCTTGTTGGCTCAACCTCTTGTTCTCCTTATGAGATGTGCCTGCAAGTCGCATCTGTCTTTAATCTTGATAAAAAGTTAATCTCTCCAAGTTCTTTAGCTGATTTTATTTCTTCTCAACCTCAAGGTAGTCGTCCCTGGCAAAAAAAGTTGATTACCTCTAATCAGAAGGCAAAAGATCTCGGTTTAGAGTTTAAAACCCTAAAAGAAGGCTTAGAAGAAATTAAAAAACAAAAAGAAAGCGCTAACCTTTAGTTCCTTTTAATTAAAACACTTGTTATTCCCATTTCTACTGCTATTTTAAGATCACTTTCGTAAGAATCTCCAATTACTAAATAGTTACCTCTTTTGTCTTTTTCAAAAATAATTTTCCACAATTCTGGTTTTTCTAGTGGATCTCCAGTGATTAGCTTTCCCGGGTATTCTTCTAAAAGTTTTGTTAATCTTCTTTTTTTAAAGGCAGCCGAATATTTAGAATCATAAATTAGCTCAATTTCGTTTTTATTATTTTTTACTTTCAATACTGAGTCGCTTCCAGTTACCCAAACAATTTCAATTTTTTCCCTTTTAACTTTATCTAAAAAAATCTTTGCGTCAGCATAAATTTGCCACTTATCCAAAAAACTTTGCCAATAAATATTTCTCAATCTGACAATATCTTCTTTGTTAATTTCAATTTTTATTTTATTGGCTGCCATTATGATCATTGTCTCTCTTGACCAGAATTTACAATTGTCAGTCTTTTGGATTCTTTTTATTTCGTTTAAAAAAAGGTGGTATTCTTTTTTTTCTTTTATTGTCAAAGAAGCAAGGGATCTTTTTGCTTTTAAGATGATCTTAAATATTCTTGATACCTCGTCTCCAAGTTGGGGGTGTTGTTCGTTTAAATTTTTTGTTGCCCTATTATCACCCAAGGAAAAATCATAGACGGTGTAGTCAATATCTAAAAATATTTTATCTATTTTTTTATTATCAACTAAATCCAATATTTTTTTATCTGCCAGACTTTTTGTTGTGATCATCTTGCATAATTTTAATTAACTTATCTGCTTCTTTAACTGCAAAATTAATACCTCTATCTCCCGGATAAACCTGAGCAAAACTTAAACGATATTTGTTTTTACCCAATTTATAATCTGCAGCTTTGTAATTTTTTGTTACTATATGTTGAGCGTATTTAAAACGAAAAACTTTTTTCTGAGAAATTTCATTTATATTGAAATTTTTAATTATTTTCTTTAAATAAGAAAAAAATTCTTTTTCAATTTTTTCGTCACTATATTTAAAATATTTATGATTATGGGGAAGGTATGCTCCCAAATAATAAACATGTTTTTCTTGATATCTTTTGTCTTTTAGTAAATTATCATGCTGGATTAAGACCACAAAAGGGGATTTTTTATCATTGATATTGTGCCAGTAATACTTGCTTAAATTTTGACTTGAACTAAAAACCAAATTAATAGCACCAAGATAATTTACCGACTTGACTGGTCTAGTATCAATTACCAAATCAAAATCCTTACTCAAATCTTCAGCCTTTTTAATTTCCCTATAAACAACTTTTACTTTTTTACTTAAGTTATCAATTATTTGACCAAAGCCGCCGTCAAGGTAACCTAAAACCTCTTTCCCCTTTTGGTTTTTTGAAGCGCCACGCGTATGAATTCTAGCCCACAACCAAGACATGGATATCTCTTTATAATAATGGTGAAATTTACCAATCAATAATGGTTCCCAAATAGTTTTATAAGCTTTTTTTCCGGCCCATTTTATCATCCAGTCAGTGGCGCTAATATTTTCATACCTTTTCCAATTTTTATCATATTTAAGCCACAAATAAACAAGACCTAGTCTAATTTTGTCAACCAGATTTAACCTATCAAAGCTTAAAAGATCTACTGCGTCCAAGAAAGGGTAAAACCTGTTTCCACTAAAAATCGCTGCAGAACTTTTATACCATTTTAGTTTTTTACTCAATCGCAACTCTTTAATTAATCCAATTATTTCTTTGTCAGTTTTGAATATGTGATGATAGAGTTTTTCAATTTCCTCACTCTCGAGTTTAAAAGTTGACAGCATTCCTCCTGTCTTTTTTTCTCTTTCAAAAACAGTTACCTTGTTTTTCAGTTTACTTAGTTTATATCCAAGAGTTAAACCCCCTATTCCACCGCCAATAATTGCAATTTTTTTGTTATTCACCTTTGACATTCCTTATGGTATCATAATCCCATCCGCTGTTGCCTAAACTGGCAACGGTTTTATTATTTTTAACTAAAATGGCAGAACAAATAAAGCTTACTAAAAATCGTGATGTACCTATGGATAAAGTCCGAAATATTGGTATTATCGCCCATATTGACGGTGGCAAAACCACCACTACTGAACGACTACTTTTTTATACCGGAAATATTCACAAAATTGGTTCAGTCGATGCTGGAACTACCACTACTGATTCCATGATGCAAGAAAGAGAAAGAGGTATTACTATTCAGTCAGCCTGTGTGACTACTTTTTGGAAGGATTGTCGCCTAAACATTATTGATACTCCCGGGCATGTCGATTTTACCGCTGAAGTTGAAAGATCACTTCGTGTATTAGATGGAGCCATTATGATTTTTGATGCAAATGCCGGTGTTCAAGCTCAATCTGAAACTGTTTGGAGACAAGCTGATAAATATGGGGTTCCTCGTATTGCTTTTGTTAACAAAATGGACAAAATTGGAGCCTCTTTCCAGGGAACTCTTGATAGTATTGCTGAAAAACTAAGAGCTCCAGTCGTTCCTGTTGTTATTCCTATTGGAGAAGAACATGATTTTATGGGTGTAGTCGATTTAATGAGCATGGATATGATTATCTACGATAAAGACGAGGAGGGTATGGACTTTACTCGAAAACCAGTCACTGATGAATATCGAGAAAAGGCACTTGCTGCACGTGCCAAAATGGTTGAGCTAATTTCTGGAGAAGACGAAGTTTTGATGGAAAAATTCTTAAATGATCAAGAAATTTCAGTACCTGAATTAAAAGCTGTCTTAAGAAAAGCGACTATTGATCGAAAACTTTTTCCAATTTATTGTGGTGCCTCTTGGAGAAATAAGGGAATCCATCCAATTTTAGATGCTATTATCGATTATTTGCCATCTCCATTGGATTTACCTCCAATTGAAGGCTACAATCCAGAGAATAATGACGTAATTACTAGAAAATCTGTTAAGACAGAACCCTTATCTGCTCTGCTTTTTAAAGTACAGTCTGATCCTCACGTTGGTACTCTTTCCTATGTTAGGGTTTACTCAGGAACCTTAAAGGCCGGTTCTGAGGTTTACAACACTACTAAGGGTAAAAGTGAGCGTATTGGTCGCTTGCTTTTAATGCATGCTGATAAAAGAGAAGGTCTTGAAGAGGGATTTGCTGGAGAAATCGTGGCCTGTATTGGATTAAAAGAATCTACTACTGGTGATACTCTTTGTGATGCCAATAGTGTCATCTCATTATCACCAATTCATTTTGCTGAACCAGTTATTTCTCTCTCAATTGAACCATCTACTGCTGATGACCAAGAAAAAATGGGTGCAGCTTTAAATAGACTGGCTATTGAAGATCCAACTTTCAAAGTTAGCTACAACCAAGAAACTGGTCAAACTATTATTGCTGGAATGGGGGAACTCTATCTTGAAATTATTGTTGACCGATTAAAAAGAGAATTTGGAGTAAACGTAAAAACCGGTTCTCCACAAGTTGCTTATCGAGAAACCATCTCTGCCAGTACTGAGGGTGAAGGTAAGTATATTCATCAATCAGGTGGTCACGGACAATATGGTCACTGTAAAATTAGAGTGGAACCAAAAGAAAGAGGTGAGGGTTATGAGTTCGTTAACGCTGTTAAAGGTGGAGCTATCCCTGCCAATTTTATTCCAGCTATCGAAAAAGGAGTAAAAGAGACGCTACAAAAAGGTATTATTGCTGGCTTTCCAGCCACCGATATTAAGGTTACCGTCTATGACGGTACTTACCACGAAGTTGATTCTTCAGAAATGGCTTTCAAATTAGCTGGTGCTTATGCAATTAAAGATGCCTTTATGGCTGCTAAACCTCTAATTATTGAACCTATCATGAAATTTGAAGTTGCTACTCCATCTGAATTTTTAGGAGCCGTTATTGGTGATCTTTCTTCTCGACGTGGACAAATCAATGGAACCGAAGACAGTCATGGTTTTACCACCATTCATGCCTTTATTCCACTTGAAGCTGTTGGTGGCTATGCCACTGTTATTCGAAGCTTGACTCAGGGCCGTGGTTCTTTTTATATGGAACCTTGCCGTTATGATCCAGTCACTCGAGATATTCAGGAGAAATTGACTAAAGCTATTAATGCTTAATCAAATTTCTATAATTTTTAGAAATTTTGAGTTCTCTGACTCAACATTTTTGTCTTAATTTGTGTTAAAATTTTGCTTAACTCAATTTAGATAATTTATTTCTAAAAAAAGGCATTAAATTGCTCATCTTTGTATATTGCAAAGCTTTATTCAAGCTGATACAATTCAAAAGCATTTTAATCAAATTAAATTATTAATTTAAATTTCGTCTTAAACAAGACAATAAATAAAAAAAAGGAGAAACAAATGGCAGAAACTTATCAAAGGAATAAACCACACGTTAACGTCGGTACTATTGGTCACGTCGATCATGGTAAAACTACCTTAACTGCAGCTATTTCCAAAATTCAAGGTGCTGGAAAATCCTATTCTGATATTGCAAAGGGAGGCACTGTTCGTGATGCTTCTAAAATCGTTACTATCGCTATTTCTCATATCGAATACGAAACTGAGAAAAGACATTATGCTCACATTGACTGTCCAGGACACGCTGATTATGTTAAAAACATGATTACTGGTGCTGCTCAGATGGATGGAGCTATTCTTGTGGTTTCTGCACCAGATGGCCCAATGCCACAAACCAGAGAACACGTTTTGTTAGCCAAACAGGTTAACGTTCCAAAATTAGTCGTCTTTTTAAATAAATGCGATTTAGTTACTGATCCAGAATTTTTGGATTTAGTTGAAATGGAAATTCGTGATCTTTTAACCAAGTATGGTTATCCAGGTGATGAAACTCCTATCATTAGAGGTTCCGCTCTTAAGGCTCTTGAGGGTGATGCTGAAGGTGTAGATTCTATTAAAAAGTTAATGGAAGCTCTTGATTCTTATATTCCTGAACCTCTTCGAGAATTAGACAAGCCTTTCTTGTTACCAATTGAAGACGTTTTCTCTATTAAAGGTAGAGGTACCGTTGCTACTGGTAGAATTGAAAAAGGTATCGTCAAAATCAACGAAGAAATTGAAATCATTGGTTTAAAAGATACTCAAAAAGCTGTTGTCACTGGTGTGGAAATGTTCCACAAACAACTTGATCAAGGTCAAGCAGGAGACAACGTCGGTATTTTACTTCGAGGTGTTGAAAAAGATGATATTGAAAGGGGTCAAGTTATTGCTAAACCCGGATCAATTACTCCTCACACTGAATTTAAAGCCGAAGTTCTTTTACTTAAAAAAGAAGAAGGCGGTCGTCACACTCCTATCTTCTCAGGTTATCGACCACAAGTTTTCATCAGAACTACTGATGTAACCGGTGATGTAACCTTGCCAGAAGGAACTGAAATGGTTATGCCAGGTGACAACGTTAACGTCGTTATTAAATTAATTAAACCTGTAGCTATGCAACCAGGACAAAGATTTGCTATCCGAGAAGGTGGCTTAACTGTTGGAGCTGGTGCAATTACAGAAGTTATTAAATAAACTTTATGACCAAAGGTAACCACATTCGAATTCGATTAAAATCTTTCGATCATCGCTTAATAGATGAAGCGGCAATTAAGATCGTTGAGACTGTGGTTACCGCTGGTGCTCAGGTAGAGGGACCAATTCCTTTACCAACTGAGAAAAAAACTCTCGTAGTTTTAACCAGTCCTCATACCGACAAGAATGCTCGTGAGCATTATCAAATTCTTACTCACAAACGTCTTATCAATATTTCGAATACAAGCCTTCGAACTGTCGATAGTCTTCAGCATTTAGATTTACCATCTGGTGTGGAAATAGAAATTAAAATGTAAAATTATGATCTCAGGATTTCTCGTTAAAAAAGGTCAAATGACCAGTATCTTTACCCCAGACGGCAAGAGAATTGCTGTTACTAAATGTGTTGCTAAACCTTTAATCGTTACCCAAATTAAGACTAAAGAAAAGGATGGCTATCAAGCCGTTCAAGTAGCCTACGGTCAGCGAAAAAAGCTTAACAAGGCCACTTCAACCAAATTAGGTAAATTAAAAATTGAATCATTGCCAAAGGGATTTCAAGAGTTTTCGTTAACTTCTGATCAAATTCCTCAGCCTGGTGCCGATATCTCCATTGAGACTATTTTTACCCCTGGAGATAATATTGATGCTACTGGTATTTCCAAAGGTCGTGGATTTGCTGGTGTTATCAAACGTCATGGTTTCAAAAAACAACCAATTCTAGGATCTTCAGATCGAGTTAGACATCCTGGTTCTATTGGTGCTCAAACTCCAGGAAAAGTTGTCCGCGGTAAAAGAATGCCTGGACATTACGGTAATGTCAATAAAACTATTGAAAACTTAAAAATTATTTCTATTAATCCTGAAACTAATGAAGTCTTGATTAGTGGCTCCTTCCCTGGTCATTACAATTCATGGGTTACTATTACCAAAGCCTAATATGAAAGCTAAAATTTACAACATTAAAGCAGAAAGTATTGGAGAACTAAGCTTATCTAAAGATTTTTTTGCTGCCAAAATTTCAGAAAAATTAATCTCTCAGGCTATTCGTGTTTATCTTGCTAATCAAAGATCATCTTTTGCTAAGGCAAAAACCAGATCTGAAGTTGCCGGAACTCGTCAAAAAGTGTGGGCTCAAAAAGGTACTGGTCGTGCTCGTCACGGTAATAGAACTGCTCCTGTTTTTGTTGGAGGAGGTTCTGCTTTAGGCCCAGATGGTCAACAAAACTATAGTCTTAAAATTAGTAAAAAAATGAAAGCTGTTGCTCTTAAGTCTATTTTTTCTAAATTTGCTGAAAACAAAAGAATTCTTATCATCGATTCTTTTACTGACTTAAATCCAAAAACGAAAGAAGGACTTAAATTAATTACTGGACTTAAAGCTTCAGATGAAGTATTATCAAAAAGTTCCAAAATTGGAATAATTACAAAAGAAACACTCCCAAGTGTTAAAAGAGCTTTTGGTAATCTTCCCAAGATTAATCTTTTAACTCTTAAATCTTTAAATGTTTATGACCTTTCGAATCAAAACTTTTTGATTTTTAGTCAAGACGCTATCGAAAGTTTAGTTAAATAATATGAAAACCAATTTATTAGTTTTAAAACCAATCTTTACCGAAAAAAGCTTGTCTCAACAAGAAAATGGCAAGTATTCTTTTTGGGTTAAAAGAGAGGCTACTAAGGGACAAATCGAATCTTCTTTTGAAAGTGTTTTTGGTATAAAAGCCCTCTTTGTTAATACTGTATTGGTTAAAGGTAAAACTAAAACTGATTGGAAAAAAAGATTACCTATTAAAAAATCTGATCTCAAAAAAGCTATTATTACCGTTGATAAAGACAAAAAAATTGAATTATTAAAACTCAATCTTAAATAATATGACTCGAATTAAATCCTTATTAACTATCAAGAAAAAAACTAGCGGACGAGATTCTCAAGGTCATGTTTCCATTAGACACAGAGGCGGAGAACAAAAAAGATTTTTAAGACAAATTGATTGGTTTAGAAAAAAAATTGATATTTCTGCTAAAGTAGTCTCTATTGAGTACGATCCAGGTCGCACTGCTGACATTGCTCTCCTTTCTTATCAAGATGGTGAAAAAAGCTATATTATAGCTCCTGTTGGCTTAAAAGTTGGAGATATTGTTATCTCTTCGGCTAATGCTCCTATTAAAGAGGGTAACTGTTTAGCTTTAAAAAATATCCCAGTTGGGGTTCCTATTCACTGTTTATCTTATAATCTAAATAAAGGTTCCCAATTAGTAAAAAGTGCTGGAAGTGCCGCTTACGTTCAAAGTATCGATGGCAACAAGGCTACCATCAAACTACCTTCAGGCGAAATTAGAATTTTTAATGCTGAGTCAAAAGCTACTATCGGCCAGATTGGTAATTCTGAGCATTCAAGCCAGAAATTAACTAAAGCCGGTGAAAAACGTCTAAGGGGTATTCGACCTACAGTTAGAGGTGTGGCTCAAAATCCTCACTCTCATCCACATGGAGGCGGTGAAGGTCGAAGTTCTATTGGTATGCATCCAAAAACTAAATGGGGTAAACCAGCTTTCCACAAAACTAGAAAGCATAAAAAAGCATCTAATAAGTTAATCGTTAAGCATCGAAAGTAATATGTCCAGAAGTTCTAAAAAAGGTCCATATATCGATCAGAATCTACTTAAAAAAGTAGCTAAAGGTGGTACTGAGGCGATTAAAACTTGGGCCAGAAGGAGTCAGATTTCTCCTGAGTTTATTGGAAAGAATTTTGACGTTCACAATGGTAAAAAATTTATTAACGTTTATGTTACTGAAGATATGGTCGGCCATCGCTTAGGCGAATTCGCTGCTACTCGTACCTTTAAGGGTCATGGACGTGTTGTTAAACGTGTCTTAGAAAAGACGTAAAAATATGGCAAAAGAAATTAAAAAAACTACTAAAATTGCAGTGGCTAAAAAGACAACGGTAAAAAAAGTTGTCAAAAAAACACTTTCACCAGTAATTGAAACTCCAAAAGTTGAAGTGTCAACTAAAAATGTCGCTAGATATCTTAATAAAAACTTAATGATATCTCCAAGAAAATTAAGACTTTTAGTTAATAACATTAAAAAGTTATCTCCTTCAGAGGCTTTGACCAGACTGAAATTTACCAACACCAAAGCTGCTCGTATCATGATTAAGGCTCTTCAGAATGTGATTGCAGATGCCAAGAATAATTTTCATCTTGATGAAAATTCTTTAAAATTTGATTTTATTAAAGTTGACGAAGCTTTGAAAATTAAAAGAATGGACAAGTCTCACGGTTCCAGATTCGCTCGTGGCCTTATTCAAAAAAGACATAGTCGACTAACCATACAAGTTAAAGGTAAACAAAAGTAATATGGGTCAAAAAATTAATCCAATTAGTTTCAGATTAGAGACTGTAAAAAATAGTCCACGTTGGCAATCTTCTTGGTATGCTAATGCTAAAAAATATGGCATTTATCTGCTTGAAGACAAGGCTATTCGTGATTACTTACAAAAGAAATTTAATTCAGCTGGAATAGTTTCGATGAGAATTGAAAGATCAGCCAGAAAAACAAAACTTATTTTGGTCGTTTCTCGACCAGGTTTAGTTATTGGTCGAGGGGGTAAGGAACTTGAAGTGATTAAAAAAGAAGTTCAAAGATTACTTCTTAAGCAAAGTGGAAAGCAGGCGATTGAAATTCAAGTTGAAGAGTTCAAGCATGTTGATCTTTCAGCTAAATTAATTGCTGAAAAAATTGCCTTCCAGTTAACCAAAAGAATGCCTTATCGAAGAGTTGTTTTGTCAGCCATGGAAAAGTCTATTTCCTCTGGAGCTAAGGGTATAAAAGTTGTCCTTTCTGGTCGTATTAATGGTGCCGAAATCGGTCGTCGAGAGAAATTTTCTCAAGGTACTGTCCCGCTAAGCACAATTCGTTCACACATTGATTATCACGAATGTCCTTCTTTAACCAGATCAGGATACATCGGAGTTAAAGTTTATTTATGCTTAGGCTAAACAATTATGTTACAACCAAGTCGAACCAAATATCGTAAACAATTTAGAGGTAAAATGAGAGGCAATTCTAAAGGTAATCTCGTTTCTTTCGGGGAATATGGATTAAAATCTTTAGATTGCGGATGGATTACTGCCAATCAGCTTGAGTCTGCCAGGCGTGCTATCGCCCATGAAACCAAAAGAAGCGGAAGAATGTGGTGTCGTATTTTCCCTGACAAGCCAGTCACTGAAAAAGGTACTGGAACTATGGGTGCCGGTAAAGGCGATGTTAAGGGTTATGTTGCCGTTGTTAAGCCAGGCCGAGTTATCTTTGAAGTCTCAGGTGTTACTGAGGAACAAGCCAAGCAAGGCTTAAAATTAGCCGCAGCCAAATTACCAGTTAGATGTAAGATTGTAAATCGAAAATAGGGGTAGCTTTTATGAAAAAAACTGATAAAATTTCCTACAGACAAAAGAGTATCGAAGAGCTTTTAAAAAATCTCTTGGATCTACGTAAAAAATTTATTGAAGCCAAGGCTAAAGCAGCCACAGGCAATCAGCAAGACACTTCAGTCTTCTCAAAAATTAAATACGAGATTGCTTTAATCTCAACTCTTATTCAAGAAAAGAAAAATGATCAAGAAAAATAATAGTAGTGGAAAAACATTTGAGGGTCGCGTCATTTCAGATAAAATGACCAACACTATTGTGATCTCTCTTGAATATACTCGTCGACATCCACTTTATAAAAAAATAATTAAAAAGCATAAAAATATTTATGCTGAAAACAATTTATCAGCTAAAATTGATGATATTGTAAAAGTTCGAGAAACTCGACCTTTAAGTAAACTAAAAAGGTTTACTACCTTAGCCATTATTAAAAAGGCTTAAAATTATGATTCAACTTAGAAGTATTATTAAACCAGCAGATAACTGTGGAGCAAAAAAGCTTCAGGTTATTCATGTCTACAAAGGTCATTTTCATAAAAAAGGAACTATTGGTGACACTGTTATGGCTGTTGTCATGGAGGCTATTCCAAACGGCTTAGTCAAGAAAAAAGAAAAAGTAAAAATGGTTGTTGTTCGTACTCGAAAAGAATTTGGCCGAGCCGATGGTTCTTACATTCGTTTTAGTGATAATGCTGGTGTTGTCATAGATTCTCAAAACAATCCTCGAGGTACCAGAATTTTTGGACCAATCGCTCGTGAAATTAAAGATTTAGGATTCAATAAAATTGCTTCCATGGCTCAGGAGGTTTACTAATATGAAAATTTTAAAAGGTGATACTGTCAAAATATTAATCGGAAAGGATAAGGGTCGTGAGGGCTTAGTGGTTAAATCCATACCTAAGAAAAGTCAGATTGTGGTCAAAGGCATGAATATCTACAAAAAACATATTAAGCCTAGTCAGGGGAAGCCCGGTTCTATTGTCGAAAGAGAAAGAGCTATGACTGTTTCAAAAGTTGCCTTAATTTGTCCATCTTGCAAAAAAGCCGTTAGAGTTGCTTACCAAATTGATAAATCTGGAGAAAAATCTAGAATTTGTCGAAAATGCAAGTCAATGTTAAACTCTCCTCTCATTAAAAAATAACTATGTTAAACGAAATTATTGAAACTACCGTTAAAGAAAATCTCATTAAATCCTTAGGTAAGGGTCGCAATGTTTTTTCTTTACCAAAACTTAAAAAGGTTGTTATTAACTATCGTGTTTCTGATGCTCGAGAAAGTCAAGAATCTCTTGCTGCTGCCACTGAAGAGTTAGTTGCTATTACTGGTCAAAAACCTAAGCTTTGTAGGGCTAAAAAAGCTATTGCTGCTTTTAAGCTCAGAGAAAATGATCCTTTAGCTTTAAAAACCACTCTTCGAGGAATCAGAATGTATAATTTTGTTGATAAGCTTTTTAACTTAGTCTTACCTCGTCTTCGTGATTTTAAAGGTTTACCAGATAGTGCTTTTGACTCTGAAGGAAATTATAACTTGACCATTAAAGATCAAACCTTTTTCCCAGAAATTAATTTAGATAAAATTAATAAAATTAGACCTGTTCAAATAACTTTAAATATTAATGCCTCTTCAAAAGAAGAAGCAAAAATGTTATTATCAGCCCTAGGCTTTCCTTTTGAAAAAATAAAATAAAAATATGGCTACTACTGCAAAAATTGTCAGAGAAGACAAAAAATTAAAATATAGTTGTCGACATCATAATCGATGTAAAATTTGCGGTCGTGCACATGGTTATATTCGTTTATTCGGCATCTGCCGACTTTGTTTCCGTCAATTGGCTAGCAAAGGCATGCTTCCTGGCGTTAGAAAAGCTAGTTGGTAAATAAAAATATGCATCAATCAACCTCAATCGATTTTATAATAAGAATTAAAAATGGCTACCAGGCTGGCAGAAAGACTATTTCTTCGCCTGCTTCTAACTACCGTGTTGCTATCGCTCAACTTCTTAAAAGATATGGCTATATTGCCGATTTTGCTGTTGAAGGTGACATCAAAAAAGACATGACTATTACTTTGGCTTATGAAAATAACCAGCCACGTCTTCACGAGGCTTATATTTTTTCAAAACCAGGACGTCGAGTATATGAAAAAAACTCGTCACTTCCTTGGGGCAAAAATCCTAAATCATTAATTATTGTATCCACCTCTAGCGGGGTTATGTCTCAAAAAGAGGCTAAAAAGCAAGGTTTTGGTGGAGAAATTGTTGCCGAAATTTGGTAAATCACTATGTCTAGAATAGGAAAACAACTAATCAATATTCCAGCAGAAGTCAAAGTTGTCATTACTGGCAACATTGTTACTGTTACTGGACCAAAAGGGGAGCTTAAATTAAATCTTCCTTTAAAAATTAATGTTGAAATTAAAGAAAACCAACTTTTTGTTTCTCGATTATCAGAAGACAAAAAAACTCGTTCCAATCATGGTACTGTTAGGGCTCATCTTAACAACATGATTACCGGAGTTGTTACTCCTTGGACCAAAGAAATGGAGATTAAAGGTACTGGTTATAAAGCCGTATTAATGGGTAATAAAGTTAGACTAAATGTTGGTTATATTCACCCTGTCGATATTGAAGCGCCAGTTGGTGTAACTTTTCAAATTCCTGAAGAAACTAAAATTATTATTTCTGGTTGTGATAAAACTACTGTTGGACAAGTTGCCAGTAATATTCGCAAGGTAAGAAAACCAGAACCTTACAAAGGTAAAGGGATTAGATATGTTGATGAAGTTATTAAGTTAAAAGTCGGTAAAAAAGCTAAAGCCTAAAAAAATAACATGATTATTCAAAATTCAAAACAACGCAGACAAAATCGAGTAAGATCTAAATTAGCTCTAAATTTGGGTGTTCCAAGACTAACTGTTTTTAGAAGCAATCAGCATCTTTGGGCTCAAATTATTGACGATAAACATGGTCGAACCTTAGTTTCAGCTTCAAGCAAATCTCTTAAATTAGATAAAGGAACTAAAACCGAAAAAGCCTTTAATGTTGGAGAACAAATTGCCATTTTGGCTCAAGAAAAAAAGATTATCAAAGTTAGATTTGATCGCGGCCTATATCGTTATCACGGACGCGTTAAAGCACTGGCTGAAGGAGCCCGTTCTAAAGGTTTAAACTTTTAATATATGGATAATAATCAAAAATATCAAAAATACGAAAGACCAGTCAGTGAATTTACTGATAAGGTCGTTCAAATTAAAAGAGTATCTAAAAAAACCAAAGGTGGAAATCAAATTCACTTTACTGCTTTAGTGGTTTCTGGTGACAAGAAAAACCGAGTTGGAGTGGCTTTAGGAAAAGCTAAAAGCGTGGCTGATGCTATTCAAAAAGGTATTTCTAAAGCTCAAAAAAGTTTAATCACTATTCCAATTGTTGATGGTACTATTTCTGGATCAGTCACTTTAAAATTTAAAGGGGCGATTGTTATGATTAGACCAGGTAAAAAAGGAAGTGGTCTTATTGCTGGAGGTCCCGTTAGATCCGTGGTTGAATTAGCAGGTATTCAAGATATCGTTAGTAAGATCGTTGGTTCAAAAAACAAATCGTTAAATGTTTGGGCTACCCTAAAAGCTCTTGAAACACTTAAAAAATAACTATGGATATTTTAAACAAATTAGTCAAAATCACTAGTAAATCTTCCCGAAGAATTGGTCGAGGTATTGGTTCTGGAAATGGTGGTCACACTGTTGGTAGAGGCACAAAAGGTCACAATGCTCGTACTAAAACTGGCTTAGCTTTTGCTGGTACTAAGCATAAAAAATCATGGATTAAAAGACTTCCTTTCTTAAGAGGTAAACATCGACTTCAAAATAATAAAAATGTTATTTCCGTAAATTTAACCCAAATTGAAAAATGGTTTAAGGTTAAAGATGTCGTTGATGCGGCTTCTTTGTCTAAAAAAACCAGAACTTCAAATAGTTTTAGTTATACTTTCAAAGTATTGGCTACTGGTGAAATTACCAAAGCTTTAACTTTTAAAGGTCTTCTAATTTCTAAAGTTGCTAAGAGTAAAATTATTGCAGCTGGTGGTAATATAGAGTAATGAATTTGATAGCTAAATCACTTCTTCTCTACGTCGAGGGGTTAAAAACTCCAATATTTAGGAAAAAATTTACTATCACTCTTTTGATTTTAATTTTTTTTCGTTTTATTGCCCATATCCCTGTTCCGGGCGTTAATTTAACTTTGCTTAAGCAATTTTTTGCTCAAAATCAGCTATTGTCCTTATTAGATATTTTTTCTGGTGGTACTTTGGTAAATTTTTCTATTGCTGCTTTAGGTTTAACTCCCTACATTAATGCTTCAGTTATGATGCAATTATTGGCCTTGGTGGTTCCTCGTGTTGAGGAACTTCAAAAAGAAGGCGAGTATGGTCGTGCCAAAATTAATCAATATATCCGTATCGCCACCATCCCCTTTGCCATTGTAAATAGTATTGGCATGTTAACTATTCTAAAAACACAAAATATTATTACTCAGATTAGCCCGTTAACGATTGTTGCCATAATTTGCAGTATGTTGGCTGGTACCATGATCATGATCTTTCTTGGAGAACTAATAAATTTATATGGAGTGGGGAACGGGATTTCTATGTTAATTTTTGCCGGTATCGTTTGTCGTTTACCTGTGCAATTTGTTCAAACCCTTAGTGTGACTGATTTTTCAAATTCTCAAAACTTACTCAATATCCTTATTTTATTTGCTTTAGTTATTGTTCTTGTATTTTGCATCGTACTAGTAGAGGAGGCAATTTTAAAAGTTCCAATTAATTATGCCAAAAGAGGTCAAAGCACCTATCTTCCCATTAAAGTAAACACTGCTGGAGTTATGCCTATTATCTTCGCTGTATCATTAGCTACCTTTCCTTCTTTAATCGGTCAATTTTTAGGTAAAGTTCCCAACCAAGTAGTTTCTTCAATCGCTAATGCAATTGGAAGCTTTTTTGCCACCGATGGATATCCCTACATGATTTTTTACTTTTTCTTAGTTATGGGTTTCACTTTCTTTTATACTTCTGTTATTTTTAAGCCAAAAGATATTGCTGATGAATTAAGAAAATCAGGAGGTTTTATTCCTGGAATTCGACCTGGTATTTCTACTGAAAAAAGACTTCAGTACTTAATTAATCGAGTAATAGTAATCGGATCACTTTTTTTGGGTCTTATAGCCGTAGCTCCGTCAATTGTTCAAAAAATTACCGGGATTACCACCTTAACAGTTGGTGGAACTAGTATTTTAATCGTTGTCTCTGTTATTATTGAATTAACAAGAAAATTAGAAAATGTCGTTCAGGCCCAAAATTACGAAAAACTTTCTTATTAAAAAATGTCATTAAATCTTTTTATAATTGGTCCTTCAGGTTGCGGAAAATCTACTCAAGCAAAACTCATTGCTGAAAAATATCAACTAACTCACTTATCGATGGGTCAACTTTTAAGAGACGAGATTTCACAAGGATCATCACAAGGTCTTGAAGCTAAAACTTACCTTGATCAAGGTCAACTAGTTCCAGAGCAATTAACTTACGAAGTTATTAGTAAATTTTTACCCAAGATTAATCATCAAAATTTTATTATTGACGGTTTCCCTAGAACTCTGACTCAGGGTCAATTTGTAGAAAAATATTTAACAGATAATGGTCAGCCTTTGGATTTAATTATTCACCTGGATGTTACCTTTGAAGAAATTCAGTTACGTCGTGATAAAATGGGTATTAATTTCCAAGATAAAAAAAGAACTGATTCGACCCCTCAAGCAATTGCTTCAAGGCAACAGTTTTATAATGACAACAATTCTTTAATTATGGATTATTTCGATTCAAAAAAGTTATTATTCCGTACTGATGGAAGTCGATCAATTGAAGCAATTTTTAAAGATATCACTCAAAAAATTAATAGTTTATTAAAAAGTAATTCTTAATGAAAGATGAAACTGTAAGAGGACAAGTTACCGAAATCTTGCCTAATTCCTTATTTCGAGTTAAACTGGAAAACGGTAATGAAATTATTGGTCATTTGGCTGGTAAACTTCGAATGCATCACATTCGGGTTATGGCTGGGGATCATGTTTCTTTAGTACTTAGTCCAGAGGGAGAAAAAGGTAGAATCGTCTACCGAATATAAATTAAATTTACTCTTTGATATTGATCCTTTTTTAAGGTACAATATCCAAGTTCCTAATATGAAAGTAAAATCTAGTATTAAACGTCGATGTAAAAATTGTAAAATTGTTCTCCGCCGCGGAGTTCGACGTGTTATTTGTTCTACAAAAAGACATAACCAGAAACAAGGTTAAATAAAAATATGAGAATTGTTGGTGTCGAAATTCCAGATAATGAAAGAGCAGAAATTGGTTTAACTCGTTTTTTTGGTATTGGTAGAACTAATGTTAAACAGTTAGCCAAAAAAGCTAATATTGATTTAAATACTAGGATAAAAGACTTGTCTCGTGATGACGTTTCTAATTTAATGAAGGCCCTTGAAACTTTTAAGGTTGAAGGTGACTTGAAAAAAGAAATTCGTGAAAATATCGACAGACTGAAAGCAATTAAGTCTTATCGGGGTATTCGTCACATCGTTAGTTTGCCTGTTCGTGGACAAAGAACCAAAACAAATTCTCGTACTCGTAAGGGTAAGAAAAAGACAGTTGGTTCGTTAACCAAAGAAGCTTGGGCAAAAATTGAAACTCAACAAAAAGCGGCCAGTATTAGTTCAAATAAATAATTAATCTAAAAATGGAAGAAAAAAATACTAAAACAACCTCAACCACTACTAAAAAGAAAACTTTTAAAAACATTGCTGAAGGTAGACTTTACATTCAGTCAACTTTTAATAACACTATTGTTACTGTGACTGATAATAAAGGAAAGGCTCTTGCATGGTCAAGTGCTGGTGATTGTGGTTTTAAGGGTGCCAGAAAATCAACCCCTTTTGCTGCTACCACTGCTATTGAAAAAACACTAGAAGAAGCTAAAAAACATGGAGTTAAAAAATTAGCAGTTTACTTAAAGGGTCCAGGATCAGGCAGAGATGCCGCTCTCAGATTTCTTCGAAGCAAAAGAGATTTTGATGTCGAAATGATTTCTGATGTTACCCCCATTCCTCATAATGGTCCAAGACCTCCAAAGCAAAGAAGAGTTTAATTAAAAAAATATGTCAAGAATAACTTTAAACGCCAAATGTCGACTTTGTCGAGCTGCTGGTTCCAAATTATATTTAAAAGGTCTTCGTTGTAACTCTTCTAAGTGTCCAATTGAGAGAAAAGGTGCTGTTAAGCCAGGTATGCATGGTGCCAAAGGTGGCTCTAAACCTACTGATTATGGTATTCAGCTTCGAGCAAAACAAAAAGCCAAAAGAATCTATGCGGTTCAAGAAACTCAATTCAAAAATTACTATCTAAAAGCAAAAAGTACCAAAGGTTTGGTGGGTGATAACTTGATGATTTTACTTGAGCAAAGACTAGACAATGTTGTTTTTGTGGCTGGTTTAACCTTGTCACGTTCTTTATCAAAACAATTAATTAGCCATGGACATGTTCAGGTTAATGGGAAAAAACTAGATATTCCTTCTTATCAGTGTAAAATTGGGGACTTAATTACTTTTGATAAAAAGACTATCTCTCAATATCAAGATGCAATTCCCGCTGCTGAGAGCGACTTCAAGGCCCCACAATGGCTTGATTTAAACAAAAAGAACTTTACTGTCAAAGTTATTTCTTCTCCTATCAGAGAGGAACTTACCAATGACATTGATGTCAATTTAATAATTGAATATTATTCAAGATAATAAAAAGGAGCTATATGATCGAAACAAATAAATTTAATATCAAAACCATAAAAGCAGAAGCAAATTATGGTAAATTCGAACTTAGTCCATTAGTTGGTGGCTTTGGTCACACTCTTGGTAATGCTCTTCGCCGAGTACTATTAATTACTATCCCAGGCGCAGCTATTACTCGTATTCGTGTTGATGGTGCCAATCATCTTTTTACTACTCTACCAGGTGTAAAAGAAGATTTAGTAGAAATTTCATTAAATCTTAAAAAAATTAAATTTAATTATTCCAAAAACGAACCTATCGTTTTAACACTTGAGAAAAAAGGAGCCGGTGTTGTCACTGCTGCTGATATTGCTGACACTGATCTTTGCCGTGTTTCTAATCCTGATCAAGTAATCGCCACTTTAGCTGACAACAAGTCTTCACTAAGCATTTCTTTAACTGTTGAAAGGGGAGTTGGCTACAATTTAGCTAAAGAGCAAAGCACTGATATTGTTGGTGAAATTATTCTTGACGCTGCTTTTACTCCTGTTATTAAAACTAATTATTTGGTTGAACCTACTCGTTTAGGTAAGAAATCTAATTACGACAAGTTAACTCTTGAAATTTGGACTGATGGATCTGTTGATCCTTTAATGGCTTTAAAATTAGCCGCTAAAGATCTCATTAGCTCCTTTGGACAAATTGTTGACCCTAAAGAATTCGAAGAAGAAGTAATTACTCTTATGGCTTCACCAAATCCTCACGGAAGTGATATTTCTGTTGAAGAAATTGAACTCCCATTAAGAGTAACCAATGCACTTAAAAAAGCCGGATACGCTACTGTTGATGCTTTAATTAAGGCTGGCAGACTTGATGTTAGCAAAGCTAAAAATGTTGGTGAAAAATCTTTAAAAGTTATTGATGCCTGGTTAAAAGAAAGAGGCTTCACTTGGAAATAAACTATGAGACATCGTATTGCTGGCAAAAAATTACATCGAAACTTTAACGAGAGGAAAGCTTTGCTTAGATCTCAAGTAAAATCAATGTTTACTTATGGATCTATTCAGACTACTGAAGCTAAAGTTAAGGCTGTTCTTCCATCAGTTGAAAAACTTGCCAATGTCATCATTAGCAAAGAAGAACTAACTGCTAAAAGAGAGTTGTTTAAAGTATTGCAAGACCAACATTGGGTTAATCGTGTCGTTGCTAATTTTAAATCAGTTTTTGGCGATCAAAAATCTAATTTTACCACTACTCAAAAAATTAAAAGACGCTTTGGAGATGATGCTTTAATTGTCAAACTAAGTTTCGTTAAACCTGTTAATTTTTTACCAGAAAAAAAAGAAGTTAAAGTTGATAAAAAAGTTGCAGTTAAAAAAGTAATCAAGAAAGTTAAAGTAGCTAAAAAGGAGACCAAATAATGAAAACTACAGTGTTAAAAGGGAAAGACATTAAAAGAACTTGGCATTTTATTGATGCTAAGGGTCAAACTCTTGGTCGACTTTGCAGTCAAATAGCTCAACTTCTAATTGGTAAGTCAAAAGTAACTTTTTCTTATCACCGAGATGATGGCGATTATGTTGTTGTTACTAATGCTGCGGATATTGTTACTACTGGACGAAAATTAAAACAAAAAATTTATTATCGTCACACTCCTTGGGCTGGTCACCTTAAAGAATTAACCTTAGGTGAGATGATGAGAAAAGATCCTCGAAAGGTTATCGAACACGGAGTTTACGGCATGATACCTAAAAATAAATTAAGAGATCCTCGCATGACCCGATTAAAAATTTTTGTTGGAGACCAACATCCTTACTCTGATAAATTAATTAAAGAATAATTATGGCAACTAAAAAAATAACTACTAAAAATACTTATACTTATGCTATCGGTAGACGAAAAGCAGCTGTAGCTACAGTTAAATTATTCTCAGGTAAAGGAGCTTCTCAGGTAAATTCAAAAGCTATTGAAATCTATTTTCCAACCAAGACTGCCAAGATTGCTTATGATCGACCATTTTTAATTACTGACACTGTTGGTAAATATTATTTCCAAGCCAAAATTGTTGGCGGCGGAAAGGGTGGTCAAGTAGAAGCTCTTCAGCTAGCACTTTGTCGTGCTTTGGTAAAAATTGATGGCAATTTCAAGACTGTCATTAAGCCGACTGGACTTTTAACTGTTGACTCTAGAGTTAAAGAAAGAAGAATGGTTGGTACCGGTGGAAAATCAAGACGTCAGAAACAATCACCAAAACGTTAATTTTTGTCCTTAAACAAATCCCCCTTAAATGGGGGATTTTTTGTAGTAAAAAAGCGGTCAAAGAATGTTTTCTATCAAGTGATAGAAATATTTTCTTTAACCGCTATGGCTACCTGTTACAGATTAAGAATTTCTTCAAAAAGGTTTCTGTAATGAATCAGAGCTTCATATTTATGCTTATTTTCCTTCAGTTGAAAGGTCGGTGATTTTAGCACTTCATTGTAGCTAAAAGCCAAGCCTCTCAAATTGTAGTGCTTCCCACTTGGTATGACTTCAAGATTAAAAAGAACTTCTTCTTTTTTAAAAATATTCAGATTGTTTTCAATATTCAAAGTAATTATATTAACAATCCGAAAGATCTCTTCTTTTACCCTATCATTCAACTTTGCACCCTTCTTTCTATATTTTTAATGTAGCCATGCTTAATCTTTTTCGTTAAGCGCCATAGTCTACTAAAAATTGCTTCTAAGGTCAAATGAGTCTTTTTAATATTTATGATCTTAAGCTATAATCCTAATTATGACTTTTCTTCAAAGTATCATCTTGGGTATAATTCAGGGTGTCACCGAATTTTTACCCATCTCTTCCGATGGCCACTTAAATCTTTTTCAGTATTTTTTTAAATTAAGTCCCTCTTTAACTTTTGATGTTTTTTTACATGCCGCCACTTTCCTTTCTGTGCTTTTCTTTTTTAAAAAAGAAACTAAGTATTTTTTTTCTAATTTAAAATTTATTTTCGTTGCCTCTATTCCAGCTTTTATTGTTGGTTTTTTCTTTAAAGATCAAATAGAAACTTTATTTTTAAATCCAAAACTTCTTCCATTCTTTTTTTTAATTAGTGGGACTTTTGTTTTTTTGACTAAATTTATTAGCAAGCAAGAAAAAAAGTTAACCTATTTATCTGCTTTTATTATTGGTTGTTTTCAGGCCTTAGCAATTCTTCCGGCAATTTCTAGGTCTGGTTTAACTATTTTTGCTGCCTTATTCTTTGGACTATCTCCCATAAATGCTTTTAATTTTTCCTTTTCTATGTTCATACCTGTTTCTTTAGGAGCTATTTTTCTTAAAGCACCAGACATTCTCAATCAGTCTCTTATTAATCCAAGCAATATTTTAACTTTTATTTTGACTTTTTTAATTGGAGTCTTTTCTCTTTCTTTTTTGAAAAAAATTGTGTCTAGTCAAAAATTTTGGTATTTTGGACTTTATGTCATCTTTCTCTCTTTGATCCTTTTTTTTATTATCTAGACCCTAGCATTCACCACTTCTTCTTTCAATCCGAGCTATCATTATCTTTTTCATATTATTTACAGCCACTTTAAAAACCCTGTTACCTTTTTCTTTTTTAATTGAAGTACCAGTATCTTGTTCAATTTTAAAAATTATTTCTTGCTCTCTTTTGTTTTCTATGTCCATAATATTTATATTCCACTCATGTAGTTTTTCCAGATCAAATATAGCTCGGCCGTGGCCGTGGCATCTCTGGCTACATAATCAGCAATTTTATTAAATTCTTCATCTTTAAACAAGCAAGATACGTTATTTCCATGAACACCTTCCTCTTTGGGATTTTTTATTTCAAAGGCCTTACAAAGCATTTCCAAGGTGTAAGCTCGATTTTGTCTAATTTTATTTTGTAAATCAATAAACTTATCCGACCATTTTTTAATTTCAAAAGGCATTTTTACCCTATTTATTCCAGATCTAATCATTAGATAGGGAAAATCAAAACCTTCTCCGTTATAGGTGACAAATTGTTCATAGTCTGCACATTTTTCCCAAAATCTTTTTATTAATTCTTTTTCATTTTCAAAAATTTCGTATTCAAAATTATCTTTCTCTGGTTTTATTTCTTTATTGGATAAGCTTAAAACAAATCCTTTATTTTGATAAACATCTATTGCTCCAATCGCACAAATTTTTCCAAATATTGAATAAAGAGCAGTTTTTGTTTTGGCAATTTCTTTATCCTCTTCATTTTTCTCTAAATTATTAAGCAAATAGTCCTTTTCGCTCTCATCCAGTTGGTCAAACTCTTTACCAATCGTCTCCAAATCAAAAACCAGTGTTGGGACTGAAGGCGAGTACTGACTTGTTTCTTCTGAATCTATTGTTTGACAACTGTCAATGATTAGACTAATTTTTCCGTTATATTCTTGAGACTTGCCATTGACTTCAATTACCTTTCCTTCTTCAAAATTGCACATTGAAATATTGTTATTCCATATTTTCGCCTCAATCGTGCCATCTTTGTTACTCAGCTCTAAAACATAGTAATTATCACCCTTTACTGTTTGTTTAACTTCTTTGCTTTTAACCAAAAAATGTTCATCTCTAATTAGTTCATTTGCTCCAAATTTAATTGCCATATCTTCAAATTATACCTCTTTTTGGTCTTTAAATTTCATTAATTGTTTAAATTTGATTTAGTCTTTGATGATGATATAATTTCTGTCACTATGTTTTCAAAAATAAATACCGGAGACAAGTCTCCTCAAACTGTTAACGCCATTATTGAGATTCCACAAAAAACATCAAACAAATACGAATACGATGAAAAACTTGGTGTCATAAAGTTAGATAGAGTTCTCCATTCCCCATTTTATTACCCGGTTGACTATGGTTTTATTGCCGCCACCAGAAGTAGTGATGGTGATAATCTTGATGTTATGGTTTTAACTGACGCTCCTACTTTCCCAGGTTGCTTAATGGAAGTAAGACCTATTGGTCTTTTTATTATGTCAGACGAGTCTGGTGATGATGAAAAAGTTTTAGCAGTACCAGCTAAGAATCCTCGCTATAACCATATTGAAAACATTTCAGATGTTCCTGAGCATTTTTTAAAAGAAATTAGTCACTTTTTTAGTGAATATAAAAAATTAGAAAAAAATAAAACATCCAACGTTAAGGGTTGGGGTAGCAGGGAAGAAGCTTATGCTCTGATCGAAAGGGACATGAAAGTTTACCAAGACGAGCAAAAATAATATCAGGCTTTAAATCAAATGACCCAAAGCAAAAGTTTTGGGTCATTTTTGTATCTCAATTTGATAAAATTAAGCACTACGGGGATTGGCGCAATTGGCTAGCGCGCATGCATGGGGTGCATGAGGCTGCAGGTTCGAATCCTGTATTCCCGACCAATTAGGCACACTTTGGGTTTTCTTCGGTTTTACTCCTTGACTTGATATATTTACTTCTGATATCACTATAAGTGTTAAGTTATATATAAATACTAAAATGCCTAAAAAGAAAAAAGAAATCCAAAAAGCTTCACCGGTTGGTGGAAGTCAAAGTCAAAAAAACGAAGCCATTAGAATTGCTATGGAACAAATCACCAAAGCTTATGGTGATGGTGCCATTATGAAGATGGGTGAGCGTACTGATCTTAAACTTGACGTTATTCCGACTGGCTGTTTGCCTCTAGATATTGCTCTGGGTGTTGGTGGCTTACCTCGCGGCAGAGTGACTGAAATCTTTGGTCCTGAAGCCTCTGGTAAAACCACTCTTTGTTTACATGTTATTGCTGAGGCCCAAAAAATGGGAGGTACAGCTGCTTTTATCGACGTTGAGCATGCTCTTGATCCAACCAGAGCTGCTACTATCGGTGTTAATCTTGACAACTTGTTAATCTCTCAACCTGACAGTGGCGAACAAGCTCTGGAAATAGTTGAAACTTTGGTTAGATCAAATGCTGTTGATGTGGTTGTTTTAGATTCTGTTGCCGCTCTTGTTCCCAAGGCTGAAATTGAAGGAGAGATGGGTGATTCAATGATGGGAGTACAGGCTCGTTTAATGTCTCAAGCCCTTCGAAAATTAACTGGTGCCATTTCTAAATCCAAAACTATTGTCATTTTTACAAATCAAATCAGGCAAAAAATTGGGATTATGTTTGGTAATCCAGAAACTACTCCTGGAGGCTTAGCCCTTAAATTCTACGCTTCAGTTCGTATTGATGTTCGTAAGATTGCTAATATCAAAACTAGTACTGGTGAATCTATTGGATCTCAGCATCGAGCTAGAATTATTAAAAATAAAATAGCCCCCCCTTTTAGAGAGGCTGAGTTTGACATCATGAATACTGAAGGCATCTCGGTTTATGGAAGTTTAGTTGACTTAGCTGTTATTCATGGAATGATTGTGAAATCAGGTGCTTTTTTCAAAATTGAAAACCAGAATATTCAAGGAAGAGAAGGGGCTAAAAAATATTTAAAAAATAACCCAAAGATAGCTGAGGATCTAAAAGCTCAAATTTGGAAAAAAGTAAAAGAAAATACCGAGCCAGCTAAGCTTGAAAGTAGCCAAGACTCTAATTTGGAAGAATAATGCAACTCATTAGTCTTAAAGCCAGTAAGATTAACAATCGACTCTGGCTTACCTTTTCGGATAATTCTTATCTACCCTTTTTTATTGATGATGTTGTCAAGTTGTCTTTGTCAAAAAATGAGCAAATTGATGACTGTCGCTATTTGCAAATTCTTAGTACTTCCTTAACTTATTTAGGTCGTGAATATGCTTTAAGACAAATTGCTCTTTCTCCAAAAACTGAGAAAATTATTAAACAAAAGTTAAGTCTTTATTTTAAAAAGGTAAAAATTAAATACAAGATTAGTCATTCTTCATTAAATACAAGTGAAATAATTGACAATATTGTTAAGGAGTTGATCGATAAAAAATTACTTAATGATCAAGATTATATTAACTATTTCGTTAAAAGAAATTACAAAAAATCAAAACAGCAAATTCTTTATTCTCTTCGACAACAGGGGCTTTCTTCAGATCTATTGTCCGAAATATCTTTTGATCAAGATTCTGACCAGGAAAAAATACTTCATTATTTAAGTAAAAAAAATATAAATATTCAAGATATCACGGATTTTAATGAAAAAAATAAAATTAAAGCTAAGCTTTATCGTCAAGGTTTTTCTCTCTCTGATATCAATAGCATATTTGACGCGCGAGCTAATTTTAGATAAAATATCAACAATTAGTTTTTAAATTATTATAATTTTAACTTTTTATCTTAAAGCACCCAATTATGTTATTCGAATTAGTCCACGTTTCGACTTCTTTTTAACTTTAATTTAAGTTCCCGGTGTTTTCTGCCCTAAAAAGTATATTTGGAGATCATTATGTTAGATGTATTTTTATCAAGAGTTAAGGGTTTGTTTTCTGTCCCTAAATCAGAAGATTTAAAAAATTCAAAAGTTTCAGCCAACAAGAAAGAAGCCAAAAAAGAGATTAAAGCTAAGGATTCTCAAAAAGACAACAATCGTGTTGTTTTTTCTCCTGTTAAAAAAGAAAATGAGACTAAGCCTATTGCCACGGCAGATCATGCTGAAGTTCAAGCTGCCCTTCAAAACGCCAAAAAAATTGAGGCTGAAGCTAAGGCAAAAGAAGCCGAAATATTTCAACGATTATCATCCTTAGATGAAAAAGAGCGCTATTTAATTCAAAAAGAAAGATCTCTTGATGCTCAATCGGCTGAAGTGAAAAGTAAGCTAGCCAGCATTGATGATGTTTACCGAAAACAACTTGAAAAACTAGAAAGCATTTCAGGTCTTGACGTCGAAAAAGCCAAACAGTTAGTTATTAGTAGCACCGAAAAAAGAATGTCTACTTGGGTAGCTAAAAAAATTGAAGAAGCTCGAGGTGAAATTAAACAAAAAGAAGAGGAAATAACCAAAGAGGTCATCATTGATAATATCCGTCATGGTTTAACTGATTATGTTGCAGAATATACTGTTTCTACTATTTCTTTAGCTGATGAAAAAATTAAGGGAAAAATTATCGGTAGAGAAGGTCGAAATATTCGTACTTTTGAAAAAGCGACTGGTGTTGAAATTGAGCTGGATGAAACAAACGATATTAGAATTTCTTCTTTCGATTCAACCCGTCGAGAAATTGCTCGTTTATCGCTGGAAAAATTAATTAAAGATGGTCGCATTCAACCTCTTAAGATTGAACAGGTAGTTGCTCAAACTAAAACTGAGATGGATAGAATTCTTCTTAACGAAGGTAAAAAGATAACTCAAGAAGTTGGTGTTTTTAATTTACCAATCGATTTAATTAAAGAAATTGGTAAGTACAAATTCCGTTTTTCATACGGACAAAACCTGGCCAAGCATACAGTTGAAGCGACTAAAATTGCCACCGCTATTGCTTTTGAATTAAAAGCCGATGTCAATACTGTCAGATTGGGAGCTTTACTTCATGATATTGGAAAAGTAATTACCGACCAAGAGGGCACTCATGTTGACCTTGGTATTGATTTGTTAAGAAAGTTTAAAATGCCAGAAAAAATTATTAACTGTGTAGCTGAACATCATGAAGATAAAGAATTTTCTTCAGTTGAATCGGTCATAGTTTATATCGGCGATGCCGCTTCAGGTGCTCGACCTGGTGCTCGTTATGAGGTTCACGAAGAATATCTTAAGAGAATGAAAAATATTGAAGAGGTGGCCATGTCTTTCCCTGGAGTTACCAGTGTGGCTGCATATCAAGCAGGTAGAGAAGTGGTTGTCATCGTTGAGCCAACTCAGGTATCTGATTCTGAAGCTGAAGTTTTAAGTCAAAATATTGCTGAAAAATTAGATGAAGAGGCCAAATGGGCTGGTCAAATAAAAGTAACTGTTATTCGCGAGCTTCGTACTAGTAGTATTATTGTTGGTAGCAAAATCAACAAAAATGCGGTAAAAAACGAATAACTTCTATTGCAAATCATAAATATTCCTTTAAAATTAAGGAGAATTATTAATTTTTATTAAATATAAAATGACCAAAAAAGATTTAATCGAAACAGTCTCTCAAAAAGCTAAGCTTAGTAAAAAAGCTGCTAAACAAGCAGTCGAAACTTTCCTTTCTGAAATAATGAAAGCTCTCTCAAATGGTGAAGTTGTTAAACTTTCTGGATTTGGAACTTTCAAAACCAAAATGTTTAAAGCTAAAACCATTAAAGCTATCGGATCAAAAGAATCTAAAAAAATCGTTGCTCGAAGAATGCCTCGCTACATTCCTGGAACCAAGATTAAAAAAATGGTTAAATAATTTTTTTGAAATTATTAAAGCTCCCTCGTTTTGAGGGAGCTTTTTGTTGCTACAATATCTTGTGAGACATTTAAATTTAAAGATAGTTGAAGAAAGTCTGATTCGAGAAATTAGATCTTTTGTGGGTACTAAAAATATTTTTATTGGTATTTCTGGAGGCATTGATTCAGCCCTGGTGGCCTTTTTGTCTGTTAAGGCTCTTGGTCGCAAGCGAGTTTTTGGATTATTAATGCCTTACGGTCGTCAAAAAGATATTAATGATGCTTTGGCTGTCGTGGGACAACTTGGTATTAAATATTTCTCTAAAGATATTAAGCCAATTGTTGATCAGTATAAGGTCTCAGAAAATAAATATGTTTTAGGTAATATTATGTCTCGAGTCAGAATGACCATTTTATATGCTTATGCTAATCACAAAAACGCCTTAGTTGCTGGAACTACTAATAAGTCCGAAATGTCTGTTGGTTATTTTACTAAGTTTGGTGATGGTGCTTGTGATTTTGAAGCAATTGCCAATCTTTATAAGACTGAGGTTTTTCAATTAGCTAAACAATTAAATATACCGCCAACTGTTATTGACAAAAAACCAAGCGCTTCTTTATGGAGCGACCAGTTTGATGAGGACGAATTTGGCTTTACCTATAAACAGCTAGATCGTTTTTTGCAAGGTGATCTTGTTGAGGGAGAGATTGAGTCTAGAATTAAACAATTAATTAGTCTTTCTGAGCATAAACGTCATTTACCTCCCGTTTTTTCAATTGATTAAATGAAAAATAATTTTGATTTTGGTTTAGTTATCGGTCGTTTCCAACCTCCATGTCTTCACCATCTTCAATTTTTAGACCAAGTTGTCAATTCTGGAATTAAAAAATTATTAATTGGAGTTGGTGAGGCCAAGTCTTTTGATAATCGTAATTTTTTAACTGGCACCGAAGTAATGTCGCTTTTAATTCCCAATTTGGACAAATTAAACTTTCCTTATGAGCTAACTATTATTCCGGATATTAACAACCCGCCTTTGTATGCTAATCATGTTATGAAATTCTTTCCACAGATAAAAGAGAC
>CAZEKY010000001.1:48364-56334 GCA_964512875.1 uncultured Gammaproteobacteria bacterium | reverse complement strand
CAACACCATCTCTGCCTTAATTAAAAGTATGCGTGCCAGTAATATCGATGCTTCTCTTTACTATTTGGCTAGAATGATTGATGCTGGAGAGGATCCTAAATTTATTGCTAGACGTTTAGTTATTTTTGCCAGTGAAGATATTGGTATCGCCAATTCTTCAGCTTTAATGCTGGCTAATGAAGTTTTTAGAGGTGTTGAAACTATTGGTTATCCTGAATGTCGAGAAATTCTTGCTCACGGAGTTGTTTATTTAGCCAGATCTCCCAAAGATCGTTCCTCTTATGAGGCATATCTTGAAGCCTTAAATGACGTCCAAACTTATGGTAATTTGCCAATACCGCTTAATCTCCGCAATGCCCAGACAGATTTAATGAAAGAGATTGGATACGGTCAGGGTTATCAGAAATATTCAAAAGAAGATCTTTTGCCAGAAAAATTAAAAGGTAAAAAATATTTTAAAAAGTGAAAACAGAAACTTTTACTCAAAAATTAATCAAATTAGCTCTTAGTATCCCCGCAGGCAGAGTTACCACTTATGGCTTAATTACAGCTGCGGCTGGAGGTCATCCGATGTTGTCTAGAATGGTCACTCATTTTCTTTCAAAATCAAAAGATGTCGATAAAATTCCTTTTCATCGAATTGTTTATTCAAATGGAAAAATTTGGAAACATCCCGGTTTTGACAAAAAACGCTTAAAGCTTTATCAGAAGGAAGGCATTCTTGTTTCTTCCGATAATAAAATAAAAAATTTCGAAGAAATAATTTATTCGTTTTAAAAAAAATGATTACAAATTCAATTCATCTACAAGTTTTAAAAGAATTAAAAAAATACCAAAACAAGATTAATGACCCTAAATCTTTATGGGTTAAAAAGTACTTAGGAACTAATAAAAAATATTATCCAATTTCGACTGCCAACACTCTTCTGTTGGTAAAAAAAATAATTGATGATAAGAAATTGAATCAAAAACAAACAATCTCTTTGCTTAACTCTCTTTATCAAAATGCAACTAGTTATAATGAGCTTTCTGTGGCTGCTTCTATTCTTTCTGTCTCTCCAGTTCTTTTAACTAATTTTAACCCTTATCTTTTAGATAATTGGTTAAATTACACCTATGGCTGGGCCGAAATAGATCTTTTATGTCAATCAAATTTTGACTCTACTCTATTGCTGGGGGACTGGACAACCTGGAAAAAGCTAATAAAGAGTTTTGTAAAGGATAAAAATATCAGTAAGCGTAGAGCAAGCTTAGTTTTACTAACCAAATCTTTAAGGCAGTCTGATGACATCAAATTATCAAAGTTAGCTTTTGAAAATATCGAAAAGCTAAAACACGAAAAGGAGATTTTAATTACCAAGGCAATTTCTTGGTTACTTCGATCACTGGTAAAGTTTCACTCAAAGCAGTTAAGTATTTATTTAAAAGAAAACAGAGATACGTTACCAAAAATTGCTTATCGAGAAGCTTACTGTAAATTAACTACGGGTCGCAAGTATAATAAAGTTAAAAAGTTGTAAAAATTATTTATTCTCAATAAAAGTTAGAGCATATCCCTTAGCATTTGCTCTTCCAGTTCTTCCGATTCGATGAATATAATCATCATAATTATTTGGAAGATCATAATTTATTACATGAGTGATATCACTAACATCAAGTCCTCTGGCAGCCACATCTGTCGCTATCAAAATATTGATGACATTTTCCTTAAAAGCCTTTAGGGTTCTTTGTCTATTGTATTGTGATTTGTTACCGTGAAGTGATCCTACCTTATAGTCCAGTTCAAATAGTTTTTTTGATATTTTTTCGGCAATTATTTTGGTACCAACAAAAACCAATACTTTTTTTAAATCTTTATCTAAAAGTAATTCGCATAAAACTCTTTCTTTATCTCCTCTGTTGACCCTTATCACATTTTGTTCAACGTTTTTAGAACTTTGTTGGCTTTCAATCGAAACTTTGGCTGGGTTATTTAAAAAGGAGTCAACTAGTGGTTCGACTTTTTTATTTACTGTGGCAGAGAAAAATAAGGTTTGATGAGGAGTGGGGATTTGAGAAACGATTTCTTTGATATCTCCAATAAAACCCATATCAAGCATTCTGTCAACCTCATCTAAGACTAAGGTGTCAAACTTGGTAAATTTAATAATTTTTCTTTCTGCCAAGTCTTTAATTCTTCCTGGAGTGCCGATTATAATGTGAGGATCTCTTCTTATGTCTATAATTTGTTCTTTAATATAAGCTCCCCCAATTGCCAGTGCTACATAGACTTTCATTTCAAAAGTAAAAGATCTAAATTCTTGTTTGATTTGTTGAGCCAATTCTCTCGTTGGAGATAGAATCAAAATTCTTTTTTGTGGATTTTTTATAATTTGATTAATTAAAGGTAAGGCAAAAGCGGCTGTTTTTCCTGTTCCAGTATTAGAAATCCCCAAAACATCTCGTCCATCAAGAATATGAGGGATTATTTCATCTTGAATTTGTGTTGGTTTTAAATATCCTTTGTTGATAATATTTTTCAATAAAACTTTTTCAAGTTTAAAATCTTCAAAAGTATTTTTAACTAAAGCTTCTTCAATTAATACTACTGGGCAAGCCTTTTTGATAAACATGGCTTCGTTAATATGTTGGCTGAAGGATCCTTTACCTCGACGCTGATTGCCAAATCTGCCCCTCTTTGTATTGTCGTTGTTAGAAAAACTTCTTTTTTTGTTTCCAAAAAATTTTCTCCTACCACCATTAGCTGTTTTTTGATTATTAGCACTAAAATGCTTAAACTGATTTTGATACATACTTATTGATCCAAACATTATTCTTTAGTCGTAACCTAGAATTATGGTACGTAAAAAATAATGCACCAATTTGCCTAAATCAGTTTGTAGTCTACCACATCAGGCTTTGAATGCAAATATTATTAAAAAGCCAAAGCATGCGGCATTATTACTTTCTATCTAGATTAGAAAAATATAGTAAAATAGACTATGATTTCAAAATTTTCCACTATTAAGATAGCTGGTCCTGCAGGTTCAGGAATTAAGTCAGCCGGACAAATTTTTTCTAAATTATTACTTGATCACAATTACAGCTTAGTTGATTATAGTGAATATCCATCATTAGTTAGGGGTGGACACAATACTTATCAAATAACCTTTTCAGCTTCAAAAGTTTTTTCTGTTCACCATAGCGTTGATTTCTTTTTTTCAGTTTATCCTGGACATTGGCAACAGCATCAAGGAGAATTTACCAAAAATACTTTGCTTTTTTCTGAAGAAGATTTCTCCAATATTAAATCAAAGGCAACTTTGGTTAATTTACCACTAAGAGAATTGGCCTTGGAAGCAGGCAGCTTGGTTGTTATTAACACCCTTTGTATTGGTGTTGCTTCTTATCTTTATGATTTGGATATTAAAAAAGCCAAAAAATTAATTACGGCTGCTTATGGTGTTCATTCAGAAATTAACTGCAAAGCTTTTGATTTAGCCTATGCCTACGCTAAAAATAACCTTAACAAATATAGAATTGATGTGACGAAGTCTAAGAAAAAAGAAAAATGTGGTTTTTTTGAGGGCAACGAAGCTTTTGGGTGGGGATTTATTAAAGGTGGTGGTAATTTTTATGCTGCTTACCCGATGACTCCCGCTACTGGTGTTCTTCATTTTTTAGCTAGTAAGCAAGAAGAATTTAAAATTAAAGTAGTTCATCCTGAAGATGAAATCGCTGCTGCCAATATGGCTGCTGGCGCAGCTTTCGCAGGAGCCCGTTCGGCTACTGGCACTTCTGGTGGTGGTTTTGCCCTTATGAATGAGGCTATTAGTTATTGTGGTATTGCTGAAATAGGCATGGTCTTTTACCTGGTTTCACGTCCTGGACCTGCTACCGGTATGCCTACCTGGACTAGCCAAGGAGATCTTCTTTACGCCATCAATTCTGGTCATGGAGAATTTTTAAAAGTTGTTCTAGCGCCTGGTGATGTAGAGGAATCTTATGAACTAAGTCAAACTGCTTTAAATTTAGCTTCTCAACTACAAACGCCAATTATTGTTCTTAGCGATAAGCTTATCGGCGAATCTGGCTCAAGCACAAGTTTTTTCCCAGATCTTAAAATAGACATTAATAAAGGAAAAATTGCTACAGATATTAAATCTGTCGCTTTTAAAAGATACTTGTTTACCAAAGACGGTATTTCTCCTCTTTCTTTACCCGGAACAGAAAATGGTGAATTTCTGTCAAATAGCTACGAACACGATGAATATGGTTTTTCCACTGAAGATGCCGTCGCTGTTGACAAAATGTTTCAAAAAAGAATGTCTAAGTTAGAGACTGCTTTAAAAATATCTCCAAAAGCCAATTTTTTTGGCTCAAGCAAGGCTAAACACTTGATTGTTAGCTGGGGTTCTACCAAAGGAGCAATTCTTGAGTCCTTAAAACTAATGAAAGACAAAAAAGATTATGCTTTTTTGCAGCTAAAGACACTTTGGCCGATTAATCCTGATATTCAAAAAATTATTAATGCTTACAAAGACATAATTGTTGTTGAAAATAATGGGACCAATCCTTTAGTGTCATTGTTAAAGTCACAGTTTGACTTTCACCCAAACAGAGTCATAGCTAAAAGCAACGGTCGACCTTTTTACCCAGAAGAGCTTATTGATTTATTAAATAATAAAAAATAATACCTATGATAAATTACAGATCTTCAATTGCACCCACTTTTTGTCCCGGTTGTCATAATTTTTTAGTTTATGCCGCTTTGCAATCTACTTTTAATTCTTTAAATTTAAAAACCTCAGATTTGGTAATCAACTACGATATTGGTTGTGCCGGAAATATGGCTGATTTTTTAAAAACATATGCTACTCATACTCTTCATGGCCGCTCAATCCCTATGGCCATGGGAGAAAAAATAGCCAACCCAAAACTTACAGTTTGTGTTGTCGGCGGCGATGGTGGCATTTATGGAGAGGGGTTAAATCATTTAATTGCTGCTGCTAGATTGAATATTGATATTACCGTTTTTGTTTCCAATAATTATCTTTATAGTTTAACTACTGGTCAAACCAGTCCAACAACTCCAAAAGGCACCCACACTAAATCTACTCCTTTTGGTAATTTAAATGAACCAATTGATGTTGTTAAGTTGTTGAAAACAATTAATCCTGCTGTTTTTGTTAGATCAGTTGACGCCAAAGATATTAAAGAAGTAAATAAAAATTTTAAAGAAGCTCTTGAGTTTAAGGGTTTTTCTTTAGTGGAAACTAGGCAAGAGTGTGTTGCCTTTGGTAAACAGCTAAAAAGCTAATTTTTTCTTTTTACTGCCACAATAGTCATGAATAAGGGGAATTCTTTTCTTGACTTATCTTCCATATAGGCCTTTGATCCAGTGCTCGTTTTATCTGATACCCACTCTTCTATCTTTTCTATTAAAAAACCATTATTTTGAAGCATTTCACTATAAGCCGAGAGAGGATAATGAAAGGACCATGTTTTTTCGCTTTTTTCTATTCCTGGATGTGCCAATATCGATATTTCTTTTGGGGTCATATATTCATCTATTCTTCGATATTGAATTCTTTTTGCGATATCTTCTCCCCAAAAACTGTATTGAGGAATTCTAAAAGAGGGGTGGTTTAAAACGATCACCAAAGTCGCCCCTTCTCTAAGGTGTCTTGCAAAATTTTTTATCACCCCAAAAGGTTTTTTTATATTTTGGAGAGCCAGAATAATTGCCCCCGCTTCAAAGTTAGTTTTATTTATTGACAAGTCTTTGCTTGCATCGGCAATTGTAAATTTATGATTTGGGTTTATTTTTCGACTATTAGCTTCTCTTATTAAATTACTTGAAATATCTATTCCCCAATAATCAATATTTGCACTTAGATTTCTTTCTAAAATACCCTGACCGCAACCCAAGTCCAAGATCGAATTTATTTTTTTATTTTCCAAAATTCTTTTTACCCCCGGCATTATTATGTGCTGATGATAATAATGTCCTTCATCTCCTACTTTTTTATCATACCACTTGCTTACTTTTTGCCATGAGCTATTTTTCATCAATGAATTTTAGCATGAGTTATAATATCGCTATGATCATTATTAAAAGTCCAATTCAGATAGAGGGTATTCGAAAATCTTCTTTTCTAGCTGCCAAGACTTTAAAACATTTGTCAACTTTTGTTAAGCCGGGAGTGTCAACTGAAGCTTTAAACCAAGTATGTCATCGCTATATTATTCAAAACGGGGCTATCCCTGCGACTTTAAATTATCAAGGTTATCCAAAAAGTTTATGTACCTCGGTTAACGATGTGGTTTGTCACGGTATTCCTTCAGATAAGCAAGTTTTAAAAGAAGGGGATATTATCAATCTTGATATTACTACTATTTTAGATGGATATTACGGGGATACTTCAGCAACTTTTCCCGTTGGGAAAATTAGCAAAGAATCTCAGAAACTAATTGATGTTACTCGCCAGAGCTTGTCTCAAGCCATAAAAAAACTTAGAAAGGGTCGTTATTTAAATGATTGTGTCGGTAAGGTTATCGAGCCAATTGCCAAAAAAAATAATTTTAGTGTGGTACGAGAACTTGGAGGGCATGGTGTCGGTATCAATTTTCACGAAGATCCTTTTATTTTTCACTATGATAATCCTGATCAAAAGATTTTATTAAAAGAGGGAATGACTTTTACCATCGAGCCAATGATCGTTGCCTCTTTGGATCCAAGTGTTACCTTAGATAAAAATGACGGTTGGACAGTCAGAACCGCTGATTCTTCTCTTACTGCTCAATTTGAACATACTGTTTTAATCACCAATAGTGGTTGTGAGATACTAACATTATGCTAATCCTTGATGGAAAAACTCTTTCTCAAAAAATACTTTTTAATTTAAAAAAAGAGATATCGGCATTGAAAATCAAACCAGTCTTAGACATTATTATTGTTGGAGATGACCCTTCAAGTAAAAAATATGTTCAAATGAAGCAAAAGGCTGCTTTTTCAATAGGTGTTGTTGGAGAAATTCATCATTTAAAAGAAAGCACTTCCACTGATCAATTGATTTCTTTAATTAAAAAACTAAATACCGATTCAAAAGTTGATGCTTTTATGCTTCAACTTCCACTTCCGCCTCAAATTGATACTCAAAAAGCCTTGTTGGAAATTAATTTTGACAAGGATGCTGATGGTTTAAATCCTTTAAATCTAGGCTTACTTTTTCAAAAAAAGAGTAGCGGGATTCCTCCAGCGACTGCGTTTGGGGTTATAACATTGTTAGACTCATACAATATCGAAATTGAGGGAAAGAAGGTGGTAATTGTTGGTAGAAGCACCGAAGTGGCCCTTCCTTTATTTGCCTTATTTTTATCTAAAAACGCCACTGTCACTCTTTGTCATTCAAAAAGTATCGATTTAAAAAAACACTGTCTCTCGGCTGACATCTTAGTCTCTGCCATTGGTCGGCCTAAATATTTTAATAAAGACTTTATTAAAAAGGATGCTGTTGTTATTGATATTGGATTCAGCTTAGACAAGCAAGGCAAGGTTTCGGGTGATTTTGATTTTAACCAAGTTGCGAAAATCGCTTCTTATATCACTCCCGTGCCGGGTGGAGTTGGACCAATGACCGTTGTTTCCTTATTGTCAAATACGGTCAGAATCGTTAAAAAAAAGCATTTGTTATAATTTTGTATGAGAATACAACTTTTTGATCGTGGCACTCCCCAAGGAAAGCAGTTATTTTCTAATATCGAAACTCTTTGTCAAAGATTACAAATTGATTATGATCCTGAGTATGTGAAAGATATGTCTCGTGTAATTAACATGGGTATTCAGGGTAATACAGTGCTTTTAATTGATGGTCAGGTTGCTCTTATTGATAAATTTCCTTCTCTTAAAGAACTAGAAACAATCATTTCTGATTTTTAATCACATTTGTCTTTTTTTTAACATAACAGTATAATAGGCGACTTGTAAC
>CAZEKY010000001.1:39370-48264 GCA_964512875.1 uncultured Gammaproteobacteria bacterium | reverse complement strand
TTATTGATAAAATGCTCCCCTTGTTGTTGTTTTAATTTGTTATTGACCCTGTTTTATTGTTGTTATAACAACAAATAATGCAGGGTCTTTTTTTAAAACGAAAAAAGTTTTTTAGCATTAGCATCAATTATTTTTTCTGTTTCTTCAAGTCTCATTCCCCATATTTCTGCTATTTTCTTGTATACATAGATAATATTATTTGGGTTATTTACTTGACCTCGGTAAGGTTCTGGTGACAAATACGGAGAGTCGGTTTCCAATACTAGTCTATCTTTCGGAATATTTTTAACCACTTCTTCAAGCCCCATTTCGTAAGTCACATTACCATCAATTCCAAAATACCAATCTTTACCCAACGTTAATACTTTCTTTATTCTTTTATTGCCTCCTGCATAGCAATGAAAAACTCCAGATAATTTTTCGTAATCACTCAGTATTTCTATTGTTTCGTCAACCGCCTTTCTTGCATGTATTATTAGTGGTTTTTTATATTTTTCAGCGATTTTAATTTGTTCTATAAAGCAATCTTTTTGTTTATTTTTATTATAATCTCCAATAAATTCAAGACCACATTCTCCAATTGCGCTAATTTTGTGTGAATTATCTTTTAGTATTTCTCTAAGTTTGGCAGGGGAGTCACCACATTCCTGAGGGTGTATTCCAATAGCAACTAAAAAAATATCGGGGTATTTTATCCCCAAAGATAGGTTATTTAGAGAATCGCTAATCTTTGATGCTGCTAAAACGATTTTCTTAATATTATTATCAATGTCGCACAATCTTTCCAAGTGAGCATGAGTATCAATCATTTTATTTAATTCTTGGAAATAAAGGATTATCCAATATTTTTATTTTATTTTCGAAACAATTATCAATTCTTCGAGCCACTTCTGGCATTATAATTTGTAGGTGAAATGAAGCAGTTTGAATACTTCTGATACAGTCGACTAGCAGGGTAGTTCTTTTAATATCATTTCTATCTAGCTTCCAGGGTTCATCTTGATTTAACTTCAAATTACACGTATCTATCCACTTATTATATACAAGATTAATTGCTTCATCTAGTTTAAGGTTCTCAATTAATGATTCAAATTCACTATCAAAACTTATTATTTCCTTTTTTACCTCTAAGCCTTCAGCTAATTTTGTTATTCTAGAAATCAAATTACCTAAATTGTTAGCCAAATCAGCATTATATTTTTCTTTGAATCTGTCAAGTCCAACATCGGAATCGTTTTCTGAAGGGAATGATCGTGCAATTAGATAGCGGCTACCATCAACTCCAAAACTATCAACTAATTGTTTGGGTGAGATAACGTTACCAAGAGATTTAGACATTTTTTGACCATCAATCATGTAAAAACTATGGGTATAGGTATTTTTTGGTAATTCAATCTTGGCGGATAAAAGCATTGCTTGCCAGATAACGGTGTGAAACCACAAGATTTCTTTACCCAACAAATGAAGATCTGCTGGCCAAAAATTTTCCTTTTCAGGTAGAAATTTTGTCGCACTATAATAATTAATTAAAGCATCAAACCAAACATAGATTGTTTGTTTTGAATCCCAGGGCGTTGGGATTCCCCACTCAACATTTTCTCTTGAAATTGAAATGTCGTTTACTCCTGCTTTTAGTTTGGCTAGTATTTCTGATCTTTTCCCTTCTGGTTTTATGTAGTTGCTCTCATCATTTTCAATTAATTCAATTATTTTTGGAACATATTTGCTTAATCGAAAAAACCAGTTATCTTCACTTTTATAAACTGTCTTCTCTGGTGGATGCAATGCGCAATGTCCATCAACCAAATCGGCTTCTGTTAAAAATTTTTCACAACCGACACAATAATGGCCTTCATATTTATCTTTATAAACATCTCCATTGTCGTAAATTTTTTGTAAAAAGTCCCCTACTACCTTTTCATGGTCTACATCAGTTGTTCTAATAAAATAATCAAAACTAATATTTAGATCTTGCCAAATTTCTTTAAAACGAGGCGAAATTTTGTCACAATATTCTTTTGTTTGTAGTCCTTCTTTTTTTGCGGCTTCAGCAATTTTTTGTCCATGTTCATCTGTTCCTGTCAGAAAAAATACTCTTTCTCCTTTCGCACGATGTAGCCTTGCGACGATATCTGCCGCAACAGTTGTACACATATGTCCAATATGGGGAATATCGTTAATATAATAAATTGGTGTTGTTATGTAAAATTTTTTTGCTTCCATTTTTTTAATAAAAAACAAAAAGAGTATCTTTCGATACTCTTATATTTTGCCACACTATTTGGATAAATCCAAACAACAGTGGCTATTTCATTTTTTTAATTATTTTCTTCTTAGCTTTTTTCTTAACTACCGCTTTTACACTTTCTTTTGTTTTGCTTTTTTTTGAATATTTTGATTTAAGTCTGTCGGCTTTATTTTTATGAAAAATATTTTTTTTAACCGCCTTGTCTAAAATCGAATATACTTCTTTTAAGCCGTCGGCACTAGGCTTACCTAAGAATTTTTTGATAGTTTTCTTTAAATTTTCTTTAAAAGAAACATTGTCTTTTTTATTTTTTAAAGACTTTCTGAGTGATTTTTTTGCAGATAAACTGATTGGCATGAGAAATATTTTATCTTATCGCCTCAATATTTACAACCATATATAATTTGTATATTAATCAGATATAATTCATTTCATGACTTTAAGAGAAAGAATTAAAAGAATAAGCCAAAGAAAACAAAGCACTATATTATCAGCTTCTCTTGTTTTAGCCACCACTTTTGGTATTTCTTCTCTTCTTGGTCTTTTAAGAAATCGTTTTTTATACGCTAGATTTTATTCTTGTTGTGTTGCTGATCTTGATGTTTATAATGCCGCTTTTAGAATTCCTGATTTAATTTTTAAATTACTAGTAACCGGTGTTTTATCAGCTTCCTTTATTCCAGTTTTTTCAAGTAGTCTTCATAAAAGTAAACAGATCGCCAACGAATTAGCCTCAACCGTAATTAATTTACTTTTAGTGGTTTTTTTAATTCTTTCAGTAATTACTTATATTTTTATTAAACCAATTTCAAGTGTAATTGCTGCTGGTTTTAGTCCCGAGCAGCTAATACTGATGGCTTCTTTAAGCCGAATTTTACTTTTTGCTCAAATATTTTTTCTACTAAGTAATTTTGCCACCGCTATTTTGCAAGTTAATCAAATTTTTATTATTTCGGCCCTCTCCCCCATTATTTATAACTTCTTTATTATCATTAGCATCTTTACTCTTGCTCCTGCTTTTGGAATTTTTGGTGTTGCCGTGGGTGCTGTTGTCGGTGCTTTTTTCCACTTAGTAATTCAAATTCCAACTTTAAGGCATTCAGGTTTTGTTTATCATCCGAAAATTAACTTAAAGCTTGCCGGAGTAAAAGAAATTTTTCAGTTAATGATTCCCAGAATTATGTCTTTAGGTCTTGGTGAAATTGAAAGTACTGTAACCCTGTTTTTTGCCAGTTCCCTCTCTTCCGGATCAATTTCTTTACTAAATTTGGCTCTTCAATTTGTTTATCTCCCTAGTAGGATCTTTGGTACCACTGTTGGACAAGCATCTTTTCCGGCTCTTTCCAAGAATATTGCCAGAAATGAACTTGGATCTTTTCGAAGTACTGTCAATAAAATAATTAATCAAAGTTTATTTTTGGCCTTACCTGTCAGTGTTTTGATTTTAGTAGAAAGAGTTTCGATAGTCAGAATTCTTTATGGTTCTCAAGAGTTTCCATGGTCGGCCACCATTTTGACTGCTCGAATTTTAGCTTTTCTAATTCCAGGTATTGTTTGTCAGGCTATTATTCAAATTTTAGTAAGAGCTTTTTATGCTCTTCACAACACCAAGGTACCTTTCTATGTTTCAGTTGTCTCTTTACTTTTTAATGTTATTTTAAGTTATTATTTCGTTAAATTTTCTAATCTAGGAGTAGTCGGATTAGCTATCAGCTCCTCTGTTGCTAGTCTTATCCAGTTTTTTGGACTTCTAATCATGTTTATCAAAATTGTTGATGGTTTTGAGTGGCTACTTACTTTAAACAAGCTTTATAAAATAATGATCTCTTCGCTTTTTATGGGTGCTACCAGCTGGTTGTCGGTCAAGACTTTAGATTTATTTATTCTTGATACTACTAGAGCTTTTCCAGTTTTACTTTTAATGACTATTTCTTCTCTTGTTGGCATCACAACTTACATTTTAGCCGTCAATTTCTTAAAGATGGAAGAGATCAATGACTACCAGAGATATTTTTTCAAATTCAAGGATTTTATTTTCCGTAAATAGTCATATATACTGAAGGTATGGCTGTTAAAAAAGAGATCTCTCTTTTACCCGAATCTCAAAACCCGAGGTCTTTTGGAGCTCGTTTTTTTAGATGGATCACCACAACTGGCCGAATCACAATTATCTTCACCGAATTAATCGTCATCTCTGTTTTTATTTCTCGATTTTTTCTAGATAGAGAAAATTCAGACCTATCTGAAAAATCCCGACAAAAACAAGCTATTTTAGAAAGTACTGCTCCTTTTGAAAAAGATTTTATTAACCTACAACAAAGACTTTCTTATATAAAGAACTTTTATGCTAATCAACCCAACTTTGGACCGCAAATTGAATCACTAATAGCCAGCACTCCAACTGGTCTTTATTTTGAAAAAATCATTATCAGCAAGGATGAGAAAACTAAAAATAGTGTTATTAATACCTCCTTGTCAGCCTATAAAGAAGAAAGCATTGTTTCTTTCATTACCAACTTAATGTTAAATCCTGACATCGAAACCGTAGATATTAGTAAAATTGAAAAAAAAGAAAAAGAAAATCAGTATTCAATCTCTTTGTCGTTAAATTTTAAAAAAGCATTGAGCGATTCTAGCTTATGAACACTCCAAAAAATTGGTTTCAACTCCAACCATTCTATGCTTATTTAAGAAAACAAGCCGAAAAGGAGAGGTTTTTTAAGTACCTCGAAGTTGGTGCCACTTTTACCTTAATAATAATTTTTCTATTTTTTGCCATCATGCCCACCATGACTGCTATTTTTTCACTTTTAGGAGAAATTAAAGCAAAAAAATCTTATATCGAAAAAGTAGACGCAAAAATCATCAATATCATTAAGGCTCAAAAAACTTATGGTGAGATACAAGATCAGTATTCTCTAGTTGAAGATACTTTTCCACTGCAGCCAAAATTTTATAATGGAGCTACCAATTTGGCTACAATTTTTAAAGATTCTTCTTTAAAGATTAATAATTTAAATCTTTCTTTGACTGATTCAAAAGAAATAAGTGAAAAATTCCTGGACTCTTATCAGGTAAATATTAGCGGCGAAGGAGACTATCTTTCAGTTTTAGAAATGGTTAAAAAAATATTTAATAATCGTCGTTTGGTTGATGTGTCCAGTATTCAAATTTTTAGACCAGACTCTAAAGAGGATGTTAAAACAAGCACTCTAAAGGTTACACTTAACAATAGTTTATATTTTATAGCGAATAATTAATGAAAAAGACAAAAATATCTTTTTACTTTATTTTTATTTCTTTGTTTACGCTGATTACTCTTTTATTTTCTATTGTAGAGAAAAGCTATTTTAGCTTTTTAAAGCCTCAAAAAATGCTTGAAAATAATGCTCTTCTTAATGAATTTAATCCAAATTTAGACTTAACCCTCTTTTCACTAATTGAACAAAAAAATAAAAACATGGATAATAATTTTGATTATTCAATTATCGGTAAGGAAAATAACAAAGAAGATGCTTTAATCCTTGATTCATCACCCGAACCTGATACTAACCAAGCAGAAGAGTTACCACTAATTCAAGAGGCTTTACCTTCAACCGTTAGCTCTGACACCCAAGAGCCGTCATTACCATAATGTTAAAAGAAAAAAGAATTCCAACTATTTTAGGACTTTTTCTCCTTCTAGGATCTCTTTTTGCTGGTACTTTTTTAACTAGTCAAGAAAAAATTTTTGTTTCAAAGGCAAGTGTTAGTTGCCAACCAAAAAATCCACAAATAACCAATTTGACCGACACCTCAGCCGTTGTTTTTTTTACTACTGAGTCAAGCTGTTTGTCCACTCTTTCAATAAATAATAATATTTTTGAAAACCAAGCAGTTATCGCTAGTGGTCAAAAAAGTAAGCTTCATTATTTTGATATAGTAAACCTTGATCCAGCTTTTGATTATGTTTTTTCACCAATAGTAGATGGCGAAAAATATACAAATCCTGCTTATGCTTTCAAAACAGCTCTTGTATCAAGTTCTTCAATTCCTTCATCTAACCTTGCTTGGGGTCGTGTTTTTAATTCTGAATTTAAAGCTGCTCAAAAAGCTGTCGTTTTCGTTAATATTCCGGGTGCTTTTCCTCTATCTGCTCTTGTCACTTCCTCGGGCAACTGGAGTATTTCACTAGCAAATAGTTTTAATGATTCAAAAACAAACAGGTTTTCTCCTTCGCCAAATATCAATGAGGAAATTATTGTTATTGATCAAGACAATAATATTACCCAAATTACAGGAAATACCTCCAATAATGATCCAACCCCTGATATTATTTTAGGTCAAAATCAATTTTCACCGATCACTATCGTCTACGATACTAAAACAGATACTGGTTATTTACCTTCTATTGATCCACTTCCGACAACCAAGGAATTAGAAATTCTAAATCCAAAAGATAACGACACTCTCTCAACTCAAAAACCAGATTTTTTTGGCACGGGACCTGTAGATTCTGTTGTCAAAATTGAAGTTCACTCTCCAACTCTTCATAGTGGAGAAGTCGTTGTTTCAAAAGATGGATCCTGGAACTGGTCTCCACCTTCCGACCTGGAACCTGGCGAACACACCATCACTGCCACTACTATTGTTGATGGAGTACAAAAAATTATTACCAGAAAATTTGTGGTTCTTGCTGTCGATAATCCTCTTTCTTATACTGCTTCTCCTTCTGCTACTACCCCGACTCCTCCTAAAAGCAGCACCCCCACCACAACTCCAAAAGTTATTACCACTCCCACCCCATCTCCGCCCTTAACAACTACTCCCACTGTCACCATTACCCCAACAGCAACTCCAACCGCCATAATTAAGAGTACAACTCCTAGCACCAGTTCGGGAGTTCCCACAACGGGAACCTCTATTCCAACTGTTATTTTATTGTTAACTTCTTCATCTTTAATTTTCTTTTCTTTTTATTTTCTTAATAAAAAAACGGCTTGATTTTGATGGTATCATTATCTTGATGATAGATTTTAAAAAAATAGCTTCTATTTTGGAAGAAATTCGTCCTATTCAGTGGATTAAAAACTTAGCTATCTTTTCTGCCATCATTTTAAACGGTCAACTATTTAATTCTATTCTTTTTATTAAAAGTTCCTTTGCTTTTCTTGCTTTTTGTTTACTTTCTTCATCCTCTTATGTAGTCAATGATTTAATGGACATCAAAAAAGATCGCCTACATCCAGTTAAAAGAAATAGACCAATTGCTCGAGGTGATGTTTCAGAGATAACTGCTATTTTTTTAGCTTTACTTTTGCTTTTTTTAGGTCTTGGAATTACTATTTTTATCAGCTATGATTTTTTTGTTTTTTCACTTGTTTTTATTTTACTTCAGTATTCATATTCTTTATTTTTAAAGAAAAAAGCTATTATTGATATTGCCGGGATTGCTTTGTTTTTTATTATGAGAGCTTATGCTGGAGAAGTAGTTACAGGCTATCATCTCCCAATTTGGATTATGCTTAGTGTTATTTTTCTTTCTCTTTTTATCGCTAGCGGAAAACGTCGAAGTGAGTTAATTAATAGTGGTAGCAAGACCAGAGCTGCTTTAAGTGGTTACGGGAAAAGTCTTTTAAATTTTTACACCACCATGTTTGGTGTCTGCACTTTGGTTTCTTATGCTTTATTTACTTTTTTTGAAGAATCAGTTACCTTTTCCGGATCAGGTTTTTTACATCAGTTTTTACTAGAAAACTTTCCCAATGCCATTGATCGTAAGTGGTATATGGTAACCCTTGTTCCAGTAATTTTTGGAATTATGCGCTATGGACAAATAATTTTTGAAATGCAGGAGGGAGAGAGACCGGAAAGAGTGGTCGCTACTGATATTCCTATTTTGCTTTCTCTGATGTCTTGGGGTCTTTTAATGATTGGTATTATTTATATTCTTTAGTAATTTTAAAAAATATTTATTAATTTATCACAAAACTTGTGTTAAATTAAGCTATTGTCTTTTTAACTAATTAAATATTAATTTGAAACATAAACACCCAATTTTAAAAGCTTTGTTTTGGCAGCCAAAAACTGACTTTCTTGCATATTTTGAACACGGATATTTCCAGGAGATATCTTTAATTATTTTAAACTACTCCGTATGGGTTCTTTTATTTTATTTTTCTTATAAATTAATTTACTACGATTTTAACTATTTTGGTCGTCTTTTGGTCGCCACTTTAATTGCCGAACTGCTTGAAAGATATCTAAAAAAAAGAAGAATATGGTTGCGCCCCTTATTTAATCGACATCAAAGTGTTCCTCGTGGATTAGTAAATAGTTGGTACTATTCAGGGTCTTTTCCTTCAGGACACACCATGAAAGTAGTTTATTTTTTATTATTTTTACTACCAACCGGAATCTTTTCATTATCTTTTTTATTAATCATTCTTATACCACTATTAATATTTAGAGTCCTTGTTGGCTTTCATTATCCCATTGATATTACGGGAGGAATTGTTATGGGAATATTGCTTTGGTTTTTAACTAAAAATTTACTTTTTCCAGATATTTTTAACAATTTTTTTATCCATATTTTTAATTTTATATTCCTCATTAAGTAACAATGTATTTTGATTTTTTGTATTTTTTGAATTGGTATTTCTTAATA
>CAZEKY010000001.1:22344-39270 GCA_964512875.1 uncultured Gammaproteobacteria bacterium | reverse complement strand
CCTGACGCTACTCGTTTTATTGGTTTCGATCCAGATTCGAGGGACAAAACTATTCACGAATTTCCCTCTTATAGTTTTGTTGTTTCCGATTTGCATGGACACTTGAATGGACTTCCTATTGTTTTGCTGTTTATGGCCTTTTTATTATCAGTTTCAACACTATCTTTATCAACTATTATCAATCCATTTTTAATAATCGGCTCTGCTTTTATATTATCACTGGCTTATATGACCAATGCTTGGGATCTTGCTATTTATGGTCTTTTATTTGCAATTTTTACTTTTTTACTTAACTTAAGAAATCAACATAAAAATCCTTATTTAAAAACATTTATAAATGGTGGTCTTACTCTTTTGTTTTTCTTTCTTTTTTCGTTACCATTTTCTTTAAATTTTACCCCCATGGTCAACGGTATCAGATTTGTAGACCATAATAGTCTTTTCTATCAACTTTTAGTTTTGTATGGTGGTTTTTGGCTAATCCTTTTCCCTCCTTTTTTCTTATTATTGTCTTCCTTTTTTAAAAAAAAGATAGATACTTTGACAGTATCTGATCTTTTCTTTTTGTCGCTAGTTGTTACTGCTACCTTGCTAATTATTATTCCTGAATTAATTTATCTTAAAGATATTTATATTTATGAACATCGTCGCGCTAACACAATGTTTAAGTTGGTTTACCAGGCTTTTGTCATGTATTCTTTAGCTTCTTCTTTTGCCTTTTTTAAAATAAAACAACTACTAAAGTCAAAAATATTACTTTATTTTTATCGTTTAGTTTTTATTTTAGTTTTTTTTGTTCATCTCTCCTATCCTTTTTTTTCAATTAAATCTTTTTATGGCTCCCTTAAAGACAGACAAGGGTTATGGGGATTGTCTTATCTTAAAGATAGTAACCCTGATAATTACCATGCAATTGATTGGATCAATAAAAACATTAAAGGTCAGCCAGTAATGCTTGAAGCGGTTGGGGATAGCTATACCACCTTTAACCAGGTTTCTGTCTCAACAGGACTACCTACAGTCCAAGGGTGGATTGTTCATGAATGGCTTTGGCGTGGTAATTATGAATTACCTAAAAATCGTCAAGATGATGTTTCTTTTATTTATCAATCAGGGGTTGAGAGTAAGTCTTTGATGGCTGATCAAAGTTTTGAGTATATTGTTAATCAAGGGGACTCTTTGTGGTCAATTTCTCTAAAAGAACTAGGAGATGCTTATCATTGGAAAGATATTGCTTTGGCTAATAAAATTAATAACCCCTCCCTAATTTATACTGGTCAGATACTTGAAATTCCTATTATCAATCAAGACAGCCAAACTGATGACTTTAATTTATCTCGCTTAAAAAATCTTCTTCAAAAATATCAAATAAAATATATTTTTGTTGGAGACAAGGAGTACGAAAAATATCCCAAACTTAATCTTGATAATTTTGAAAAAATTGGAGCCAAAATTATATTTCAGTCTGGTAAAACTAAGATTTACCAACTATAGTTAATTCTACTCATGGATGATATTTTACAGGGTTTAAACCCAAACCAAAAAAAAGCTGTCACACATACAGGTTCTCCTTTGCTTTTGTTAGCTGGTGCTGGTTCCGGTAAAACAAGGGTTTTAACTCATCGAGTTTCTTATCTTATTAAAAAAAATATCGCCAAGCCTTCAGAGATTTTACTGCTTACTTTTACTAACAAGGCAGCAGAAGAAATGAAAAAAAGAACCTCTAAGCTTCTCTCCAGTCTAGACAAAAAAGATTGGGGAACTTTTTTTGCTGGCACTTTTCACTCCTTTTGTTGTCGCGTTTTACGAGCTGATGGTCAAAGTATTGGGGTTCCTTCAAACTATGTTATTTACGACTCGAATGATCAAGAGTCGTTAGTTAAGAGGGTTTTAAAGGAAAAAGGACTAAATCCAAAAGAATTTAAACCAGCCAGTCTCTTGTACTTTATTGAGTCGGCCAAAAATTCTTTTTTATCACCTGTTGAAATGAAAGCACAAAGTCATGGTTACTGGCAAGACTATGCTTGTGAAATTTACAGTCGTTATCAAGAAAAACTATCTGAAGCTCATGCTCTTGATTTTAATGATTTGCTGTTTAAAACGGTTCAGCTTTTTGATAGCAATCCTCAGGTGCTCTCAAAATATCAAGATATCTATAAATTTGTTATGGTTGACGAGTATCAGGATACCAATCAGATTCAGTACCTCTTAACCAAACTTATTGCTCAAAAATATAAACAAATTACCGTGGTCGGAGATGCCTCTCAGGCCATCTATGGCTGGAGAGGAGCAGATTATCGTAATTTAGAAAATTTTGCAATTGACTTTAAAGGAACAACTGTTATCAATCTTGAGCAAAATTATCGATCAACTCAAATTATTTTAGATGCAGCCAATGCTGTTATTTCAAAAGACACCTCTCATGCTATTTTAAAGTTATTTAGTGACAAGAAATCTGAAGACAAGATAAAAATATTTCAAGCCCAATCAGAAGTAGCGGAGGCGGATTTTGTTGCTTCTAAAATTAAGTTTATTAATCAAAACATTAAAATACCTCTAAGAGATATTGCCGTGCTTTACCGCATGAATGCCCAATCTCGTGTTTTGGAAGAGGCCTTTTTAAGGCAAAGTATCCCTTACGTCTTGTTAGGTGGTATTCGTTTTTATGAGCGTGCTGAAATTAAAGATATCTTATCCATGCTTCGCTTTGCAATTGATCCGCAAGACAGTATTTCTGAAGAAAGGATCGAAAAGGCACTTGGCAAGAGAAAAAAAGCTCTTCTTCTTGATCATTTAAATAATATCGATTTAAAAATTTTAACCTCTTTGCAAATTTTAGAATCATTGGTGCTTAATTCTGGCTATTTGGATAAGTTTGACCTAAAAGACGAAGAAGATCAAAGAAGAATTGAAAATATTAAAGAATTAAAATCTGTTGCTTCTGAGTTCCCTCTTGTAGTCGATTTTTTAGAAAATATTACCCTTGTTCAACAAGAGTACTCTTTACAAGAAAAAAATAAAAAAAAGGAAAACAGAGACGGAGTTAAATTAATGACCCTTCATGGTGCTAAAGGATTAGAATTTGATGTTGTTTTTATGGTTGGTTTTGAAGAGGGTATTTTACCTCATTCAAGATCCCTAATTGATGCAAGCCAAATTGAAGAAGAACGCCGTCTTTGTTACGTTGGTATTACTCGTGCCAAAGACTATCTTTGTCTTTCTTTTACCAATAAGCGTTTATTTTTTGGGAAAAGCAGTTTAAATGAGCCTAGTCGTTTTTTAGCCGATATCCCTTGTGACCTTGTGGAATCTGAACAAGATGATCAACTGATACGTGATTATCGAAACTTAAAAAAAGAAAGAGACGATGATGATATTATTTATGATCCAGATATTTATTAGATAATCTATAATAAGCTAATTAAAATGACGGTTGAAATATTAACTAAAAAAGACAAGGATCGCTATGATTCTTTCGTTATTCATCCTGTCCAGAGTTGGGGCTGGGGTGATTTTCAGCTTTCTCAAGGGCATCAGGTATACAGATTGGCCCATATTAACAACGATGGATCTTTTTCAAAGTGTTGCACCTTAAGTTTTCACCAGATTCCAAAAACCCCATGGTCAATCGGGACTCTCTTAAGAGGTCCAGATCTTGACCAGGAATTAATCGATAAAATTTATGAACTATCTATAGCTCAAAAAGCTATCTTCGTTAAATTAGAGCCAAATACCATTTATAAAAAATACGATAATTTTAATTCATTCACCTTACTAAATTCTAAGCCGACCTTTAAAAGGTTAAAAAAATCTCCCAAATCTGCTTTTTATCCTTTCACTTATTTGCTTGATTTGTCTCTTTCAGAAAATAAGCTGCTTGAGCAAATGCATTCAAAGACTCGCTACAATATTAGAGTAGCCAATCGTTTTTCGGTTGAGGTTAAGGAGCAGACGGATGATTCAGGTTTTGAGATTTATTTAAAATTATTACTAGAAACAACAAAGCGTCAAGGTTTTTATTTACATACCGAAAAATATCATCGTGATTTGTGGAAACAGCTTAAAAAAAGTGGAATGCTGCATATCTTAACTGCCTCATATAACAATCAAGTTCTTTCTGCTTTTATGATTTTTCAGGTTAAAGATCTTCTCTTTTATCCCTACGGATCGTCTTTAGATATTAATCGTCATGTTATGGCGCCAACTTTATTAATGTGGGAAGTGATTAAGTTAGGTAAAAAACTTAATTGTAAAATTTTTGATATGTGGGGATCTTTAGGTCCTAATGCCAAAGAGGGAGATAATGGTTTTGGTTTTCATCGTTTTAAACAAGGTTTTGGTGGCCAACTAAATGAATATATTGGTACTTATGACTTAATCATTAATCCTTTTTTATATTTTTTATATAACTTTGCAGACAAGATTCGATGGAAAATTCTTCGTCTTAAGGCTTCAATTTTAAAAAAATAAGGTAAAATACACTATGTCTTGTCAAAAGCTTTCCATCTCTGATTTGGAGCACATCGCCAAACTCGCTCGAATAGATCTGTCTGAATCTGAAAAAAAAACTTTTCTACCTCAACTTGAATCTGTTTTAAATTATTTCGATATTTTAAAAGAGGTTGACACTGATAATGTTGCCCCAACATATCAAGTTAATGATACAAAAAATGTTTTTAGAGAGGACCTTGTAAAAGATTCTTTATCCTCCAAAGAGGCCCTTTCTTCCGCTTCTCAAACAAAAGATGATTACTTCGTTGTTCCAGGTACAATTATAAAATAATATGGATTTAAGAAATTTAACAATAAAAGAAATTCAAGAATTGCTTTATTCTCAGAAAATTACTGCTGTTGATATCGTTAATTTTTATCTACAAAGAATTGAAAAATACGATTCGCAAGTTAAGGCTTTTGTTACGGTTACCAAAAAAGAAGCTTTACAACAAGCTAAAAATATTGATCTAAAAATTAAAAATGGGCAAAAGCTTGGGCGACTGGCCGGAATTGTGATGGGGGTTAAAGATATTTTTTTGACCAAAGGAATAAAAACCACCGCCAGTTCACAGACTTTAAAGGATTATATACCTCAATATTCTTCCACCGTTTATCAAAGATTAATTGATCAAGACGCTATTCTTATTGGCAAAACAAACACTGACACTTTTGCTTTTGGAGGATCTACTGAAAATTCTGCTTTTTTTACTACCACAAATCCATGGAATAAAGCTAAGGTTCCAGGTGGGTCATCTGGCGGTTCAGCAGCCGCAGTTGCGGCTGATTTTTGCCACTTTGCACTAGCTACCGACACTGGTGGCTCAATTCGCTTACCTTCATCCCTTTGCGGTATTAGCGGTCTTAAGCCGACTTATGGTTTAAATTCTCGATATGGAATTACTTCGATGGCTTCTTCTTTTGATTGCCCTGGCGTTATCGCCAAAAATATTTTTGATCTCGCCCTTCTTACTCAAATTACCTCAGGAGCTGATCCTCTCGATTCAACCACTATTGGGTTGCCCTCCTTAAACGATCTTGAAAAAATTGAATCTATCGATTTAAGTACTTTAAAAATTGGTTTACCTCTCCAATATTTTAATGACCCTATTGATTCTCAGGTAAAGGATAAAGTATTGGCTGCCGCAGACTTTTTTAAGCAAAAAGGGGCTAAAATCGTTGATATTTCTCTCCCAAGCACTAATTTGGGTATTGCTGTTTATTATATCTTGGTACCTTCCGAAATTTCTTCTAACATGGCTCGTTATGATGGAATTCGTTTTGGACAAAATACCAAAGATAATCCAGATATTAATTCTTATTATCAAAATACCCGAGGAAAATTTCTTGAGGCTGAACTTAAACGAAGAATCCTTATTGGCACTTATGCTTTATCTTCTGGTTATTATGATGCTTATTATACAAAAGCCTCAAAAGTTAGAACGTTAATTAAAAATGAATTTGTTAATGCTTTTAATAATGTCGATCTTATTTTAGCCCCAGTATCACCAACTGTTGCTTGGGATATTGGATCGAAAGTCAACGACCCTCTTCAGATGTATCTGGTTGACGCTTATACTGTTTGTACCAATGTTGCCGGACTTCCATCTTTAGCTCTTCCTTGCGGCTTTAATGACCAAAATTTACCCGTTGGCTTTCAGCTGATCGGAAATTTCTTTCAAGAAAGTAAGATTCTTTCTGTTGGTCATCAATATCAGCAATTTACTTCTTTTCACAAACAATGCCCAACGTTATAAAATTTACCCCCATCATTGGATTAGAGGTTCATGTTGAACTAAACACCAAATCAAAGATGTTTTGTTCTTGTAGTGCAACTCATTTTCATGTTCCATCCAACATTCACACTTGCCCTGTTTGTCTCGGTTTACCTGGTGCTCTTCCTGTCCCAAATAAAACTGCCTGTCAGTGGTGCATTAAATTGGGGCTAGCTCTTAATTGCACTCCAAACAAGGTTAGTTTTTTTGAAAGAAAGAATTATTTTTATCCAGATCTTCCAAAGGGTTATCAAATTACTCAACTAGAAAAACCTTTTGTTGTTAATGGTTACCTTGATATTGATGGTTGTCGTGTTGGTATCAATCGTGCTCATATGGAAGAAGACACCGGCAAATCTGTTCATATCACAGAAAACGGAAAATCTCTTACTCTTATTGACTATAACCGTTCAAGTGTTCCTTTAGTAGAAATTGTTTCAGAGCCAGATATTCTATCAGCTCAAATGGCTAAAAATTATCTTTTAAAAATTCAACAAATTATTAGATATTTAGAAATTTCTGATGCTGATATTGAGAAAGGAAGCATGAGATGTGAGCCTACTGTTAATTTAAAAATTGAAGACGAAAAGGGAAATATTTTTTACACTCCTCTTGCAGAAATTAAAAACGTTGCTTCATTAACTGGCGTTCAAAATGCCATCGACTATGAGATTAAAAGACAACTTGAAGCTTATAGTCAAAGTGGGGAACTAAAGTCTAAAAGTAATAAAACTACTCGCGGATGGGATGCTGTAAAAAATCAAACTTTTCTGCAAAGAGAAAAGGAGGGTTCCTCTGATTATCGCTATTTTCCAGAACCCGACATTCCACCCATGGAATTTTCAGAGCAAGAACTTTTGGCCATAAAATCTGAAATTCCTGAATTGCCTGATCAAAAGATTAATCGCTATCAAGAAATTTATGATTTAAGTCTTTATGATGCGACACAAATAAGCGAGAACAGGAATTTTGCTTTAATTTACGAAAAAGTACTTTCTTTATCTCCAACAAAAGATTTTGCCAAATTTGTGGCTAACTTATTTTTGGGGGCCATTAAAAGCCATCTTAATGATAAAAACGAGCAGCTTCTTGATTCAAAAATTCAACCACAATATTTTCTTGATTTATTTAATGCAATGCAAGAGTCACAGATCTCTTCTACAGTAGCCAAGCAAGTTATTGTGCAAAGTTACCAAAACGGTGAAAATCCAATCCAAATAGCTAAAAGAGAGGGATTGCTTCAGTTATCTGGTAGCGACGAAATTGAAAAAATCGCCAAAATTATCATTGAACAAAACCCAAAAGCAGTCAGTGATTATCAAAAAAATCCTGCCTCAATTGGCTTTTTATTGGGACAATTAATGAAAGAATCTAAGGGGGCAGCTAATCCATCTGTGGCCAAAACTATTTTAGAAAAACTTTTAGCTTAAATTGTTTCCGAAATCAGACTTACTACTTCTTTTAAACTTCTTATAGTTTTTACACCTTCAATATTTTCCTCATTTTTTCTATTAATCCAAATAAGATTAAATCTATTACTTGTTTTAAGTTCTTCTATTACTTCTTTTTTATCGTCGATGATAGTTGCCCCAGTTGGTAACTGTTGAATAAAAGTTGGATTTAACTTATCTTTGTCAATATAAATCAAATGATCATTAAAAAATTTTTTAATACCTGAAGACTCTATTTTAGTTTTCTGGAAATCCTCATAACCTTGAGAGTAAATTCCTATGTCAAAATTATTTCTAAGTTCAGATAGCACACTTACTGTGTCTTCGAATAAAGATTTTGAATAAATTTCTAGTTTGTTGCTTATGAAATGTTCTAGTTTAAATTTATTATTTACTTTGTTTTCTAAATAATTCAAAAATCCTTCCATCCTAAAATCACCAGATTTATTTAAACTATTTACATATTCTTTTTCTATATCCTCAATTTTCTGGGCGTTAGAATCACATTCTTTTCCCAAGTTTTCACACAAATTTTTAATAAATTTTTGTTTACTAAACAAAGTGTCATCCCAATCGAAAAGTATTTGTTGTTTTTCCATTGTATTTAATATTATTTTATCATTATCTTCTTAATCTTAATCGCATAGCATGTCCATAGCTTGATAAAATAGAACAGTGGAAAATAATTATAAAAAAAATTTTATTATCGAGTACCAAAAACTTAATTTACAACAAAAAGATGCTGTAGATTCTATCGATGGTCCAGTTATGGTGATTGCTGGAGCTGGTACCGGAAAAACCCAAACAATTTCTTTAAGAATTGCTAATATTTTGCAAAAAACCGACACTAACGCCACTTCTATTTTGTGTCTTACTTATACTGACGTCGCTGCTAATAATATGAAACAACGTCTTCTTTCCATGATTGGACCTGACGCCTACAAAGTAAGAATTTGTACTTTTCATTCATTTTGTAATGAAATTATTTCATCAAACTCTCAATATTTTCCTTTTGCTTCCAGCACATTAAAATCACTTGATGAATTGGGAACAATTGAGATTGTAAGAGATATTATTGATAGTCTCGACAACTCTTCACCTCTTATTTCTTGGGGAGATCGTTATTGTTATCAAAAAAGCATTATTGATGCTATTACTTTAATAAAAAGAGAAAACATTGATCCTAATCGATATTTAAAATTAGTTGATGATCAAGAATATTTTTTCAACAACACTAAAGATTTGATCAGTAAACTCACCTCTGTTCGTGCCACAAAAGGGAACTATTCTCAAATCAATCAAATTTTAGATCAGCTGGAAAATTATGATCAAATTTCAATTAATATTAAAAGCCAAATCCAAGTAATCAGAGGTAGTAGCGACAATCTTAGCCAGGTAAAAAATGAAATACGTAAATTTCATCAAAATTTTGAAAAAAATATTCCAAAACAAAAAGAGCTTATTAAGATTTTTCTTTTATTTCAGTCTCACCTTGAAAAAAAATCACTTTACGATTATCAAGATATGATTCTTTTTGTTATCAACGCTTTTAGTCAATATCCTGACTTATTACGAAACTATCAGGAAAAGTATCAATACATTCTCGTCGATGAATATCAGGATACTAACTCAAGCCAAAATCAAATTATTGAAATGCTTGGATCCTATTATGACAACCCCAATATTTTTGTTGTCGGGGATGATGATCAATCAATTTTTCGTTTTCAGGGAGCTTCTTTGGAAAATATTTATAGTTTTTATCAGAGATATAATCCTAAAAAAATAGTTTTAAAAAACAACTATCGTAGTCACAAATTAATTTTAGATTCATCTCAGTCAGTTATTAGTAAAAATAAAAACCGGATTGCCAATCTTATTGAAGATATCGATAAATCTTTAATCGCTAGTAAAGACTATGATCCAGATCCGATTAATCTAATCAAATTAAATTCAAGTATCGAAGAAGATTATTATGTTGCTCAAAAAATATCAACACTAATTAAAAATGGACAAAATCCTGGAGAAATTGCCGTTTTATTACGAAAAAATCGTGATGCTCAAGAGCTAACCAAAATGCTTTCTTCTTTTAATGTTAAATATTTTTTACCTTCTACTTCCAATATTTTACAAAACCCTCTAATAATTCAGCTTCTTAATTTATTAGAATTTATTGAAAATCCAAAATCCAGCGTTTCAGCTTATCATGTTTTATCCTCTCCTTTTATTAGGATTAACAGTGTTGATCTTCTTAAAATTTTAAAAGAAAAAACTAAATTATCTAAACTACTTTTTACCGCTCAAGAAATAAATACTTTAGATATTTCACCCAAATCAAAAGATAAAATTCTTAGTTTTGGTAGAAAAGTAGCCAGAACAAGGGTTGAGCTAGAAAATATTTCTCCAGAAAGGCTTTTCAATAAGATTTTAAAAAGATTTAAAATATTAAAATATTTACTTTCAAAAGATGACGCTGAATCTCTCAATCAAATTCATGTCTTCTATCTTTTTCTTAAAGATTTAGCTCTTAACAATAATTTCACTTTAAAAGATTTTATTAAAAGACTTCATTTATATTTAGAATATAACCTTTCAATTCCAGCTCCACCTCTCGATTTTGATTCTTCTGATTCCATAAAAATACTAACAGTACACGGAGCTAAGGGTTTAGAATTTGATCATGTTTTTATGTATCGCCTTATTGAAGACTCTTGGGAAAAACAGCGTGATTTTAACAAATTAAAATTACCCTTTGGTATTTTAAAAAGTGAAATTACCAAAACAATCGAAGATGATTTTGAGGAAGACAGAAGACTTTTTTATGTTGCTCTTACTCGAGCTAAAAAGCAGATATATTTGTCTTATTCAGCTTATAAAGAAAATGGAAAAATTCAAAATCCTTCTGTATTTGTTTCTGAGATTGACAATAATTTAATTGAAAATATTCAATTTAACAATAAAAAGGATGCTTTAAAAAAATATTATGAATTTGCAAACTCCAATAAGCTTCTTTCTTCTTCTTTATCTATATATCTAAAAAATTATCTCCAGAACGAGTATAAATTTAACCTTTCTCATTTAAACTCTTATTTGCGCTGCCCTTTATGTTTTTACTACAAGACAATTTTAAAAATACCCAAAAATAAAGATAAGTTTAGTAGTTTTGGTACCGCCATTCATAATGCTTTAAGTTCTTTTTACAAAGGATTATCTTCAAAAGAGGTTTTTGATGTTTTTCAACAAACTTTAATCAATGAAAAATTATCTAAATCAAATTATCAGTGGTGTCTTGAGAAAGGTAAAAAAATATTGCTAGACTATCAACACAATTATCAAGTGAACGATGGTGTCAGCTACGAGTGTGAATATAATTTAAAAAACGATAATCTTTTTTACAAAAACATTCCCTTAACAGGAAAGATTGATTTGATTGAAAGAGTCACTTCCAGGACTGTCAACGTTTATGATTTTAAAACAGGTAATGTTGATAATAAGTATAAAGATCTTTCTCCTGACGGGAATTATTATCGTCAAATAGTTTTTTATAAATTACTTTTAGATCTTAAAAATGATCCTGCCTATCATTTCAATAAAGGCATTATTGATTTTGTTGAAAAAAGTAAAACTAAAAAAATCTTTATTAGAAAAGAAATTAATATTTCAAACGAAGATATGGATAAGTTAAAGCTACAAATCGAAGAAGTTTATCGCAAAATCCTTAATTTAGATTTTTTTACTATTGGAAAAGATTGTAAAGATAACGATCACCTCCACTACCTGATTAAATAATTTTCAGCCTGCACCTCCGCCGCCACCACCGCCTCCGCCGCCACCGCCGCCTGATGACATCCCAGAACCCCCAACCCCGGCAGCACCATAACTTTGGGTCGACACTAAGGAGACGCTGTTAATAGCGGAGGAAAGAGAAACTAAGCTACTTGAAAAATCACCACTATTTCCACACCAATAGGTTGTCATCAATAGTTGATCACTACTATTCGTAAAATTTACCGGAAATTGACTTATAGTTTTACTTGATACTCCCAGGATTGTTCCGTAAACTAAATATTTTTCCCATAAAATTATCGAATCAATCGGATAGTCTTTAGTTAAACTATATTCTTTTAAGTGTTTTTTAAAGGCCAACCATTTTGCTGTTTCTTCTCTTCCACTTTGACTCCTCTTGTCTCCTTGATTTTTAAAAATAGCTGCGACTATTGACAGTACTACCAGGATTATTCCCAGTAAAAACCCTGTTAAAATTTGTGAGCTTAGTAAAGAAATGCCAACCATAATCTGAACTATGCTTAGCAATATTAGTATTACTAGCCCCGTTACTTCTTTCTTTTTTGTATGGGAGTTAGCATCCAAAAATCCTTCACTTAAGTTTTCTTTTAAGACTAGCTTGGAAAAAGTATTAAAAAACAAAAAACTTTCTTGTCTGTGAAAAGAACACCACGATGAGATATCTGATAATTTTATTGCTTCCATTTTTTCTCCACCTATGAGCTTTTCTTTTTTAGCTATTTTATTAATAAAAGAAGCCACCAAGTGTTCAATTTTTGATGAGCTGTCAAGATTTTTGTTTAGCCATACCAAATAGTAACTATAATCTTTGAAGAGAAAAAATCCTTCTTTGTGATCACTTCTTACTATTTTGTAATAACGATGTTGTACTAGGGATAATATTGTTGCACTAAAAGCATTAGCAGATAAGTTTTGCCCCAAATTTATTAACTGATCAATCTGGGCAGGATCAATATCACTTGGTGGTTCCCACAAGCGTCCAGACAAGCTAACTTCTGGTAAGGGTAATTCTTTTCCATTTTTTAAAAAAGACCACCATTCTTTAATAAATATTGCCAGCCCTGTAACAAAAATTATTAGTGAGAATATTACCCCTTTTTTGTTATTTGTCTTAATATTTTCTATTTTTTTAATTGTGTTTTTGATAAAAATCTCTTCTTCTTTTTCTATTTCATTTTTACTCAAATTTCCTGAAGATCCGCCATTAAATAAATTCTTTGGCAGCAATATTCTCGCTTCAAAGAAATTTCCTCTAGGCAACGTTTTGCTTTCAAAAAATATTTGATCAGCTTTCAAGATACTTACCTTGCCGTTCATTGGACCGTGAAGCCATGCTTTAATTTCATTGTTGTCCACTTCTTGAGGCAAATTAATTATGGCCGAAATATTATTTTGATCCACCTCCCAGTCATCTCCAATTAACTTCCAGTAAATCTCTGAATTATCGCTATTGATCGTTGCCGCATTGTTAATTATGTATTTAATTTTAAATGTTTTCTTTTCATTATTTGCTCGATAAAACCATTTAATATGGTATTTATTGTCCGTTTCTTCAACGTAAAAACTGGAAATTGGCTTATCACTATCGTACTTTGTTTTATTTTTTATGTCTAATTTTTGATAGCACTCATTTTCGTCACAAAGTTCAAAGTTATTTAAAGAATAATTATCATTTCTTTCACCCTTTTTATTTATATTCATGTAGGCAAAACTATAGCTTCCAGTGAAAGAAAAAACCCGACTCTCTTCCATCGCCATTGACCCGTCCCTGTTTAGCTGCCCCAGAAGATCAACTTTAGTAATTAAGTAATGTTTATCTGCCGATTTTGTTTGTTTGGGATTAAAAAGGGTTATCAGAACAAAGAAGATCGTTAAAAATTTAAATAATCTCATACCCTTATTATAGATTATAATTATTCATGAAAATTAAAATTAAACGTTTTGATAAAAGTCTACCCTTGCCTTCTTCTAAAAGCAGTGGTGCTGCCGCCCTTGATTTGTCTTGTCGACTTGATATTGATATTCAACCAAAAGAAATAGCCTACATCCCAATGAACATTGCTCTTCAGATTCCTTCAAATTATTTTGCCATTATTACCCCTAGAAGTTCGACTCATAAAATGGGAATACAAAACATTAGTGGAATTGGAATTATGGATAGTGACTATTGTGGTGATAGGGATGAATATATTTTTGTTGCTTATAATTACACCGATTTACCTCTTCACATTACCAAGGGGACTCGTCTATGTCAGTTGCTCTTGTTTAAAAAAGAAAATATTGAGTTTCAAGAAGTTGATAAAATGGAAAAACCTTCCCGTGGTGGTTTTGGTAGTACCGGGATTAATTAGTTTAATTTCACTTCTTTATCAAAGACATCTTTTCGCTTAGTGTAAAATAACTCATGACCTTAGTTTATCTTCTCCTTATTTTAATTTTACTTACCCAGCTTTATCTAATTTTTAAAAGTGCTAAAGGTAACAGCACTGTTCACTTGATAAATGAAATGGATAAAATATTACTTAAACTTGATAATTCTATTAAGCAAGACTTTTCTCTTAATCGACAAGAATTAAATAGTTCTTTTAATAATTTTTCAATTAAGCTAGACAAATTAATAAGTAGTATTAACACCACCTTAAATCAACTTCGAGAATCGATTGAAAAGCGCTTAGAACTTATCCAGAAAGACAACTCTTTTCAATTAGAAAAAATGCGTGCCACTGTTGATGAAAAACTCCAATCAACTTTGGAAAAAAGATTAGGAGAGTCGTTTAAGCAAGTCAGCACTCAGCTTGAATCTGTTTACAAAGGACTCGGTGAAATGCAAACTTTAGCTATTGGTGTTGGAGATCTTAAAAAAGTATTATCTAACATTAAAGTTCGTGGTACCTGGGGGGAGGTTCAGTTAGAGAACTTGCTTGATCAGTTTTTGACTAAAGGACAATATGAAACAAACGTCGCGGTCAAACAGGGAAGTGGAGACAGGGTTGAATTTGCCATTAAATTACCAGGAAAGAAAGAAGGACAAGCTCCTTGTTTGTTACCAATTGACTGCAAGTTTCCTCTTGAGGATTATCAAAATTTAATTAAAGCCCAAGAAAGTGGAAATTTAGTTCAAGTTGAACTTTCTCAAAAAGCTTTAGAAAATCGACTAAAAAATGAAGCCAAAAATATTTATGACAAATATCTTGATCCTCCAAATACCACCGATTTTGCCATTCTTTATCTTCCGGTAGAAGGACTTTATGCTGAAATCGCTCAAAAATCAGGGCTGGTTGATACCATCCAAAGGCAATATCGAGTAACCATTTCTGGACCTACCACCATCACTGCAATTCTTAATAGTTTCCAGATGGGTTTTAGAACTCTGGCTGTTGAAAAAAGATCATCTGAGGTTTGGATGCTTTTAAATAATATTAAAAAAGAATTTGGAATTTTTGGTACGCTTCTGGATAAAACTCAAAAGAAGCTACAAGAGGCCAGTAATGTTATTGAAGATGCTAATTCAAAATCACACACTATTGTCAATAAGCTTAATAAGGTTCAAGGATTGCCAGAATCAGATAATAATCCTAAATTGATAGAAACAATCAATGAATAAAAAGTTTTTGTATTATTTTTTAACCTTGTTTTCCCTTTTTTTATATTATATTAATTTTGTATCACCTAATTATTTCTGGAAAATATTTATTTTTTTCCTCATTCTCTTCTTTTTATTTTTTTCCTTTATTTGTATTTTTACCAAAAAATATTTAATAAACTTAATTATATCTTTCTACTTCGTGTCACTTTTATTACTTATATTTTTTAAACAATTTAACCCATTAAACTCAATTATCATCACACTTTTATTGTTTTCTGTTCTTTTCTTGTTCTTTTCCAAAAATTATAAAAAGTAAAAAATACTTCTTATTATTAAATTTACCTCTTGACACATTTTAGCAGTCGGATTATTATATTGCTAATATGGCAGACTTAACTCAAAGACAAATAAAAATTCTTAAATGTATTGCCGAAGAATTTATTGAAACAGCTTCTCCAGTTGGTTCTGAGACTCTTGAAAAAAAATATTCTTTAGGCATATCTTCAGCTACTATCAGAAATGAAATGATGGCTCTAACGCAGTTGGGCTTTTTAAAAAAAGGACATCTTTCTTCTGGAAGAACACCCACCTCAATGGGTTTGAAGTATTATGTCAGAAACTTAATGGTTCCTAAAAATCTCTCTGTTAGTGACGAAATTGGTGCCAAGGAAAAAGTTTGGGAGTATCGAAATGAATTCGATCGCTTATTAAAAGAAACGATCAAGGAGCTTGCTCTACGTACTAAAACCATGGCTATTGCCACCACCGATCAAGGTGCTATTTATAGTTATGGTGCTTCCAATTTATTAGAAGAACCAGAATTTTTCAATATTGATGTTACTAGGACTGTTTTGTCTTTACTTGATGATTCTAATTTTTGGTACCAAATTATCAAAAAAGCTGGGAGCTTAAATCCAGAATCCAGTGAAATAGTTCATTTGCTTATTGGTGAAGATTTAGGATTAGAACATCTTGAACCATGCGGCTTCATTTATCAAAATTATGAATCAGGTCCTCATCGGGGAATAGTCGGAGTGGTAGGTCCTGCTCGTTTTCGCTATACCTATGTGGTTCCTGTTGTTGACTATTTTGCCGAATTGCTTTCAACTATTAGTCGTTAAATTTCTTTTATGACAGTAAAACAAAAAAATAAAAACACTAAAATTAACAACGAGTTGTTACAAGAAAAGCTTTCTTCTCTTGAAGAAAAATTAGCCAGATCACTTGCCGATTATTCAAATTTAGAAAGAAGAATAGAATCGCAAAGACAGCTCTTTGTCACTCTTGCTACCACCTCTATTTTAAGTAAAATGATTGATGTCTTAGATAATTTTTCATTAGCACAAAAACATCTAAATGATGATGGTTTGCAGATTGCTATTGATAAATTTAATTCTGCTCTAAAAGCAGAAGGTCTTGAAGAAATTAATCCTGTTAACTTGGAATTTGATCCTCAATCAATGGAGTGCATCGAGGCAGTCGACGGCCAAGAAAACTTTGTGATTGAAGTCAAAAAACCTGGTTACAAATTAAATGGTCATATTATTCGACCGGCGCAAGTGTCAGTCGGTAAAAATGCCCAAAATATTATTAATTAATTTTATAAAAATATGTCAAACAAAATAATTGGAATAGATTTAGGCACCACAAATTCTTGTGTGGCTGTTATGGAGGGAGGTTCTCCAAAAGTTATCGTTACAGCCGAAGGTAGAAACACCATCCCTTCAGTCGTGGAACCCAACAAAAAACTTGTTGGTGATTTGGCTAAGCGACAAATGGTTTTAAATTCTCAAAACACTGTTTATAGTGTCAAGAGGTT
>CAZEKY010000001.1:0-22244 GCA_964512875.1 uncultured Gammaproteobacteria bacterium | reverse complement strand
GCTGTACAGGGAGCTGTTTTAACTGGAGAAGTCAAAGATATTGTTCTTTTAGACGTCACCCCTTTAACTCTTGGCATTGAAACTGCTGGTGGTGTTCGCACTCCGTTAATTGATAGAAATACCACAGTCCCAACCAAAAAATCACAAATTTTTACCACCTATGCTGATAACCAGCCTCAAGTAGAAATTAACGTATTGCAAGGTGAAAGACCAATGGCTATTGATAACAAGACTTTGGGACGTTTTGTTCTTGACGGGATCGCACCAGCACCACGAGGCATGCCTCAAATTGAAGTAACTTTTGATATTGATAGTAATGGTATTCTTTCTGTTTCAGCGAAAGACAAGGGTACTAATAAAGAGCAAAAAATTACCATTCAAAATGCTACCAATCTAAAAGAAGAAGAGATTGAGCAAATGAAAAAAGAAGCTGAAATGCATGCTCGTGAAGACGAAGAGAAAAAAGGTCTCGCCGAGTCTAGAAATAAACTTGATGCCACCATCTTTTCGGGTGAAAAAACACTAAAAGACTTTGCAGACAAAGTTAAAGCAGAAGATAAAGAAAGAATTGAGAGTCAACTGAAGGAGGCTAAAGATATTTTAGCTAAAGCAGACGCTAAGAAAGATGACTTGGATAAAAGCTCTCAAGACTTAAGTGAAATACTTCAAACTGTTGGTGCTGCTATTTATCAACAGCAACAGCAGCCAAATCCAGAAACAGATTCTTCTCAAACAAAAGAAGAACCTAAAGATGATGATAAAAAAGATGCTGAAGAAGGTGAGGTTGTAAAATAGTAAAAAACCTAAGTGGAGGTGTTAGCAATAACACCTCCACTCTTAGTGATAAAATTGCTCTATGAAAAAAGATTTTTATGATATTTTAGGGGTGACAAAAAGTGCCACCAAAGAAGAAATCAAAAGCGCTTATCGAAAGTCAGCTTTAAAATATCATCCAGACAGAAACAAAGAAGCCAATGCTGAGGAAAAATTTAAAGAAATTAATGAAGCTTATGAGGTCTTAAGCAATAGTCAAAAAAAGTCTGCTTATGATCAATATGGACATGCTGCTTTTGACCCTTCTTCTGGTGGTTTTAATCGTGCTTACACTCAGCAGAATGGCTCGCAATATACTTATTACCAATCTGGTAATCCTTTTGCGGGTGCTGATTTTGAATTTGGCGGATTTAGTAACCCCTTTGACATTTTTGAACAGTTTTTTGGTTCTTATGGCGGACAGCAAAGTCGCTCCCAAAGAATGGAAACATATAAAATATCTATTTCATTTTTAGAAGCAGCCAATGGTTGTCAAAAAGAAGTATATATTGATGGGAAAAAGAAGATTATTAAAATACCTGCCGGGGTTGATGATGGACAAAAAATTCGTTTTTCAGATTTTATCTTATATGTAGATATTAAGCCTGATAAAACTTTCAAAAGAGATGGTAATGACGTTTATGTGAATATTACTATAAATCTATTACAAGCAATTTTTGGCGATAACATCCAAGTTCCAACTCTAACCGAAACATTAAAGGTTCGTGTTAAAGCTGGTACTCAACCAAATACTCTTATTCGATTAAAAGGTCAGGGGATTAAAGACGTTAGTGGTCGAGGTCAAGGCGATTTTTATATTCGCCTCTTTGTAGAAATTCCAACCAAGCTAAATTCTCGACAAAAAGATCTCTTAAAGCAGCTAAATCTATAAATTTTCTGCTATAATATAAACATATTATTTTGCAGTTTTAAATTAGGGCTGAAAAGCCCTTTTTTCATACTGTTAAAGGAAAAAAAATATGGATTTAAAAAAACTACCAAAAACAGAATTTGCTGCAGCTGTTGCTCAAATAGCCGGTGAAAGAAATATTGACGTTCAATCTATTTTAGATTCAATCGAACTTGGTCTTATTTCTGCCTACAAAAGAGATCAAAAAGAACATGGTTTAATTGTTTCTGACGATGAAAAGTTTACTGTTGAGTTAACCCCGGAAAGTGGCTCTTTTAAGGTTTTTAAAATGGATGATGATAAAAAAATAGATGTTACCCCTCCAGGTTTTGGAAGAATTGCGGCTCAAACTGCAAAACAAGTAATTGATCAAAAAATTCATGAAGTTGAAAAAGAAACAGTAATTGGTGAATTTGAAAAGAAAAAAGGCACTTTAATTTCTTGTGTTGTTTTAAAAAATGATCCTTATAAAATGGTTGTCGGTGTTGGTAAAACTGAGGGGATCTGTCCAAAAGAAGAACAAATAAGAGATGAAATATTACCCCTGGGTACGAAGAAATTATTTTTATTAAAAGATATTCTTCGAGATGAAAATGGTCGTAGTGAAATTATTTTGTCAAGAAGAGATAACAATTTCATTAAAGAATTATTTTCTAGAGAAGTACCAGAAGTAGCTAATTCTTCAGTAGTTATTGAAAGAATTGCTCGATCACCTGGACAAAGAAGCAAAATTGCTGTTTCTTCCAATCAAAGCGGCATTGATCCAGTTGGTTCTTGTATTGGACAAAAAGGTTCTCGTATTCAAGCAATTTTAAGCGAACTTCCCAACGAAGAAAAAGTTGACGTGGTTGCTTACTCTGAAAAAATTAATCAATTCGTTATTCAGGCTCTTTCACCAGCACAAGATGTAAAAATTGTTGAAATTAAAGACAATTGTGCCTTTGTTACTGTTCCAGAATCTCAATTAGCTTTGGCTATTGGAGCTGGCGGTGAAAACGTTCGCTTGGCCGGCCAACTTGTTGGTCTAGAAATTAAACTTGCTCAGGATATTCAAAAAAAATCCAAGTAAGTGTTTTTATTTCTTTAAATTAATTTATGGCTATTGATAAAAAATTAACACGTCCACCTATTGTTGCTTTAATGGGCCATATTGATCATGGTAAAACTTCTTTGCTGGACAAAATTAGATCTACTAACTTATGGAAAAGGGAAGCAGGTGGAATTACTCAACACATTAACTCTTATCAGGCTATAACTAAGCAAAAAGATGGTAGCGATAAACTGATTACTTTTATTGACACTCCAGGACATGCTGCTTTTATCAATATGAGAGCATGTGGTGCTCAAGCAACCGATATTGTTGTGCTCGTGGTTTCTGCTGTCGAGGGGATTATGCCTCAAACAAAAGAATGTTTAGAGCATATTAAAAAATGTAATTTACCCTTTATTGTAGCTATGAATAAAATTGACATGGATAATGCCCTGCCTGATAAAATTAAAGGACAGTTAGTCGAATTAGGTTTTACTCCAGAAGAATATGGTGGTCAAACAGCTGTTATTCCTGTATCTGCCAAGACAGGCAAAGGTATTGACGATCTTTTAGAAATGATTATTTTAAATGCCGAGATTCTTGAAATTAAAGCTGATCCAGATGGTGAAATTAAAGCTTCCGTTTTAGAATCTCGTCTTGATAAAAACCGTGGTCCAGTTGCTTCTCTGATTGTCAGCAACGGTACTATTAAGGTTGGTAATTTAATTTACGCTCAAGATATTGCTTGTAAAGTCAAAGCTCTTATCGACTGTAACGGTCGTCCTATAAAAGAGGCTGGTCCAAGTACTCCTGTAGAAGTTTTAGGTTTTGAAAGTGTTCCACCAGTTAGCAGTTTGGTAACATCCTATAAAAGCGATATCTCCTCAAAACAAGTCGATAAAGCCTTGCTCGAGTCAACAGAAGAAAATCCTAAGTTAAAAGTAATTTTAAAAGCTGATGTTAATGGTACTCTTGATGCTTTAAAAAACAGTTTTAGTGATGACGTTGTCGTGGTCTCATCTGGAATTGGAGCTGTTTCCGATAATGATGTTTTTATGGCTGAGGCATCAAAGGCTCAAATTTTTGCTTTTAACGTTTCTACCCCCAAACATATTATTCAAATTGCTGAAAATTCTAAGGTAAGAATTTATGAATCTAAAATAATTTATGAAATTATCGATGACATTCAAAACCAGGTTCTTCATTTACTTGAACCAACTATTGATGAAACTATTATTGGAGAAGCTATGATTAAAGCCGAATTTAAAATTGATAAGGTTCGTATTTCCGGGCTTCAGTGTACTAAAGGAGAAATCTCAAAAGGTGACTTAATTCATCTTAAGCGTGATGGAAAAATAATTAAAGATACTAAGGTTGAGGGTATTCATCAAGGTAAAAATATTGTAGATAAAATGAAATCTGGTGCTGACGCCGGTGTCACTTTTAAGCCTTATGTTGACTTTAAGATCGGGGATGCTATAATAGCCTATAAGAATTAATAATTAGCAGGTCTTCTTATGAAAAATTATCAAGTTAGTGAAATTAAAAATATCTTAAAAGGAGCTAAAACGGCTTTGGTTGTTGTTTCTCAGCTTAGTATTGACAGTATCGGTTCGGCACTTGCTTTAGCTTTATTGCTAAAGAAGTCCAATATTTCGGTAAAAGTTTTTTGCCCAAATCAAACAGATGCCAATTATTCTAAACTAAGTGGATTAGAACTATTAACCAATGTTTATAATCAAAATGATTTAATCGTTACTCTTGATTATCCTTTAGATAAAATTGAAAAGGTTACCTACAATCAAGATAATGGAAAATTAAATTTGGTTGTTCAGACCAAAGATGGTTCTGAAAAGGTCGCTGAAAATCAGATTGTTATCAGTAATCAGGCTACTCCTGCTGATATTAACTTTATGTTTGGAGACGAAAACCTTTTAGGATCTAATAGCAATATGGTCCACAATGGTACCTGGATCAACATCACTTCTACTAATATCGAAAAAAATTGGGCCAAAGTCAATATTGTTGATCAAGATGCTCCATTTTCAGAAATTTTAACTTTCTTATTGCCAATGCTGGATCTTAATCTAAATGCCGAGGCAGCTAAAAATTTATTAATTGCCTTAAGAGTTGCCACTCAGTCTTTTTCTATTAATGTTTCACCAGAAACTTTTGAAGCTGGTGCCAACTGTCTTAGAGCTACTCAAGTTTAATAAAAAAAAATATAGCAAAAAGCCCTCGTTTGAGGGCTTTTTTAATATCATAGTTCAAAAAAAAGCTCCGAGATTATATTTGGTTATAAAACCAAAGGTAATTTCGGAGCTTGTGAAGATTTTACAAAAGAGCATTATGCCAGAACAAGTTGCCGTATCTTTTCAACCTTTTCTTTGTACGTTTTTGTTGCACCGATATCTACCAGTGGGATCTTAAAATCAGAACATCTTTTTATTATTTCTTCATCATTGCTTCTTAGTCCATTATTGTTATAAATAATACCGCCAATATCTTCACACGGGATATCGCTTAATAATCGATCAAAACACAACTGAGAGCTTGCGGAACAAGCCCTGAAACAGCTGGTCTTAATCTCGAAATCCAATATCTCATTGATATACCTCGAGAGACTCTCTGCCTCTCTCCCTACGATTATTAGGACTGGAAAACTTTTGGAACTATTAGTCTTTGTCATGACAACCTCTCCCTATTATTATTTGCTCTATTTCAATAGAACATCTCTAGAAATTAAAAACTAATTTCCACAGTTGTTCTATTGAATTTGTAAAATTTTTTAAAGAACTTTGCTCTTAAATATTATTAGCTTATTAATGTATTTAATCGCAAATATAGGAGATTTTAACAAAGTTTTTTTATACTGTCAACATTATAAGATATGTATCTAGTTGGCTAATTTATTGTGTGCTATAATCTATCTCAGACTAAAAACGGTTTTTTGGGAGCCATTCCAAAATATTATAAATTTAACCGATTTTAGCCAAATAATCTATGGCATTAACCAAAGAAGAAAAACAAGCAATTATTACCAAATACGCACAGGATAAAAACGATACTGGTTCTCCAGAAGTTCAAATCGCAATTCTTACCAAAGAAATTGAAAAGCTCCAAGGTCATTTGACTGAAAACAAGCACGATTCACCTGCCAAAAGAGGAATATTAAGCAAAATCTCCAAAAGACGACGTTTACTGCGTTATATTTCAGTTCACAGTCCGGAAAGATATTCTGCCGTAACCAAAGCCTTAGGTCTTAAAAAATAATTCTCGTTTTAGTTATAATAAATTATGGAAATGAATACAAAAGATATTTTAGTTGGCGATAAAAAAATTACCCTTTCAAGCGGAAAAATCGCCCCTCAAACAAACGCTTCAGTTGTAGCACAGTATGGAAACACCACTGTTTTAGCTACTGTTATCATGGGTAAACCAGATGATTCAAAGGATTATTTTCCTTTATCAATTGAGTTTCAAGACAAGCTTTACGCTGGTGGTATTGTTAAAGGTAGCAAATGGATTAAAAGAGACGGAGGTCCTTCTGATACTGCTGTTCTTTTTGGCAGAATTATTGATCGCTCTTTAAGACCTCTTTTCCCTGCCGATTTTTCAAATGAAGTTCAATTAATCGTTACCGTTTTGAGTAACGATAAAGAGAATGACGTTGTTATTCCAGCCTTTACTGCTGCCGCTGCTGCCTTGTCTATTTCTGACATTCCTTTCAACGGTCCTGTTTCTGCTGTCCGTGTTGGTTTAATTGATGACAAATTAACCTTAAATCCTTCAATTAAAGAGCTTCAAAGCTCCACCATGGATCTTTTAGTCTGTACTGGTCCTGAGGGTGTCAACATGATTGAATGTGATGCTCAAATCGTTTCTAATGAAATTGCGCAAAAAGCAATTGAATTAGCTAAAAATACTGCTGATCAAATTAACAAAGAAATTCTTTCTTGGACCAAAGAGTGTGGAAAAGCTAAAAGTGAATATCAAGCTTCTGGGCCATCAGCTGAATTAATTACTGAAATTGAATCAAAAATTAAAGACGAAGTTTTAAGCTTTTTAGAAAATGGTGTCGATGGTGGACATATGGCTGGAGAAGAAAAAATTATTGAAAAACTTCTTTTAGACTATCAAGACAAAATTGACAGCGATCAGATTTCTAAAAATAATATTGTTGCCGCTGTTGATTTAATTATTAAAAAACAGCTTAGACAAAGAACTCTTAAAGGTATTCGTTACGACCATCGAAAAATGGACGAAATTCGTCCTTTAACTATTGAGGCAGGTGTTTTACCTTGTGTTCATGGTTCAGCTTTTTTTCAAAGAGGCTTAACTCAAGCTATTACTGTCACCACTCTGGCACCTTTGTCAGAAAAGCAATACTTGGAAGATTCTAGTGGTGAAACTACTAAAAAATATATCCATTATTATTCTGCAGCTCCTTTTTCTACTGGCCAAATTGGTCGAGTTGGACGTCCTGGACGTCGTGAAGTTGGACATGGTGCTTTAGCTGAAAAAGCTTTATTGCCAGTCCTTCCTTCTGAAGAGGAATTTCCCTATACTATCGTTCTTACTTCCGAGATTATGTCTCAAAACGGATCCTCATCAATGGCTTCTACTTGTGGTTCAACCATGTCTTTAATGGATGCTGGTGTTCCAATTAAAGATAAGGTCGCTGGTATTTCCATTGGTCTTATTGCTCAAAGTGACGATGATTATGTCTTATTGACAGACATTGCTGGCATCGAAGATCACAACGGCGATATGGATTTTAAAATTACTGGGACTCGATCTGGAATTACGGCTATTCAACTAGATATTAAAAGAGCTGGTTTAACCTTGAAAATGATTGAGGAAACTTTTGTTGTCTCTACTAAGGCAAGATTAGAAATATTAGACAAAATGGAAGCAGTTCTGTCTGCTCCAAGAAGTCAACTTTCTCAATATGCTCCAAAGATTACCATGGTTACTTTACCTGAAGACAAGATCGGTGAAGTCATTGGTAGTGGTGGTAAAACCATTAAGGCTTTAATGGAAAAATATCAAGTTCAAATTGATATTGATGATCAGGGTAAGGCTTCCATCTCTTCTCAAAATCAAGAAAATATTGATAATGCTGCTTATGAGATTGAGTCAATGATTAAAGAAGTTCAGATCGGAGAAGATTACGATGGAGTCGTTACTAGAGTTGAAAATTTTGGTGCTTTTATTGAGTTTTTACCAGGGAGAGAAGCTTTACTGCACGTGTCAGAAATGACTGGTGGCTTTTTATCTGATCCTTCCACTATTATTAAAGTTGGAGACAAATTAAAGGTAAAAATTGCTGGCTTTAATGATAATCACCAGATAAAGTTGTCTTCGCCTGAATTTAAATCGTCTCATCCAGGTCAACCTCGTCAAGAAGGTCAGATGATGGATCGATCTCAACAAAGTGGATTTAGAAATTTTACTCCACCTCGCAGTGGCAATCGTAGTGATTATCGACCTCGTCGTTAAAATCACCTCTCTTACTTTATATTCTGTATACTTTTCTAATGGGTGATAACGTGATGACTACTAAAGAGGCAATTAAAAAGCTTGAGGATAAAATATCTTCTGTTTCTTTACCTCCACAACTTGAAGAAAAATTAAAAGAATTTTTTAGTCAATTAGAAATAAATTCTCAAAACGAAATTTCTTTTTGGCCAATTTATCAAAATATTTCAAAGTATATTACTTGGATAATTTCATATCCTTGGCTTAATCAAAGCAAAGATATTTTAGATTTAAAATATGCCAAGGAAAAATTAAACCAAGAACACTATGGCCTAGAGTCTATTAAAGAAAGAATACTGGAATACATTTCAGTGATGGCACTTCAAAAAAGTCGCAATCCTGACCAGATTACTCATGCTCCAGTTTTACTTTTTGCTGGATTAGTTGGCACCGGAAAGACAACTATGGCCAAGTCTATTGCTCAAGTCTTGGGAAGAGAACTAGTTAGAATTCCTTTTGGCGGATTGGGAGATGCAAACTATCTTCGTGGTCATTCAAGTAGCAATCCTAATGCTGAACCGGGGCAAATCGTTAAGGGAATAATAAGTTGCAAAAGTAATAATCCAGTAATCTTACTGGATGAAATCGATAGGGTGGCAGATGATGCCTTAAATACCATCATGGGTGTTTTGGTTGAATTATTAGATCCTGAACAAAATTATCATTTTACTGATCATTATTTCGATTATCCAATCGACCTATCTCAAGTGATTTTTTGTGCTACCTGCAACAATACTTCAAGAATTGCCACTGCTGTAATGGATCGACTTGAGGTTATTCAAATGCCTTCTTATACTGATGAAGAAAAAACAGTAATTGCCAGAGATTATCTCTTACCAAGAGCTTTAAGCTCTCATGGTTTAAGCAGCAGTGACTTAATTGTCTCTCAAGATGTCTGGCCTTTAATTATTCGACCGTTAGGTTTTGATGCTGGAGTTCGTACTTTACAAAGAAATATTGAGGCTATGTGTCGAAAAATTGCCAAAACTATCGTTGAAGGTCAAAGTAAACAAATCCTTGTTGACCAATCCAACGTAAAAACTTTTCTTCCTCAATGGTAACCATAAAAACATTTCTTTCTTTTTTTAGATAAAATTAATCAAGTGTTTTTCTTATCTGAACATATTTGTGGTTCGCTGTTCAGTTTTTTAATTATTAAAATTATAATCACAAAAAATTATGTTAAAACAAAAAACAAATATTACAAATGCTACTAATCAAGTTCGGGAGTATCGCTCTGGGACAGATTCCTTTAGAATTAGTTCTTTAGGTGGTTTTGGGGATGTAACTCAAAATATGTTCGTTTACGAATATATCCCTAATGGTGACACCTCCAAAAGTCAAATTATTATCGTTGACTGCGGTTGCGGTTTTCCTGAAGAAGACGCTTTTGGTGTAGATCTTCAAATCCCAGACACTCATTATTTACAAGATAAAAAAGATCGAATTTTGGGTATTTTTATTACTCATGGTCACGAAGATCATATCGGCGCCATTCGTTTTGCCTTACCTCTTTTAGGTACCAAAATTCCAGTTTATGCTCCAAAACTTGCAGCGGCTTTTATTGAATCTAAATTAAGTGAAACTAATATTAGAGCCAGTTTGATTACTTATGATGACAAAACTCCTCCAATAACAAAGGGTGTTTTTACTATTGATCCGGTTAGCGTAACTCATTCTATTCCAGACACTTATCATTTTGCCATTACTACTCCAATGGGAATTTTTTATCACGGATCTGATTTTAAATTTGATCTTTTTCCTCTTGATGGTAAAGGGGCAGATTATCAACACATTGCTCGTATTGGGCAAACCGGTAAAGTTCTTGCTCTTATGTCTGATTCTTTAGGTTCAGATCAAGATGGGTGGTCACCATCAGAAGGCTCTATTGCTGAAAATTTTAAAAGAGAAATTGTTTCTGCCAAGGGACGTGTTTTTGTTACTTCAATCTCTAGTAATATTATTCGTTGGAGTCAGGCTATTGAATATGGTAAAAGTGTTGGGCGAAAAATAGTAATTGTCGGTTTTTCTGTTGATAAAGCCATTGGAATTGCTAAAGATTTGGGCTATATCACACTTAATGATAACGATATTCTTCCACTTGAAAGAGTTAAAAATTTTGCTGAAAATAAATTGCTTTTTTTAGTTGCCGGATTTGCTGGCCAACCAGATTCTGCTTTAAGCAAGATGGTTATGGGAAAGCATCGGGTTAAGATTAAAAGTGGTGATAAGGTAATTTTTTCTTCACCAGACTATATTCCAGGTACCAGTTCCAATATTAACAACATGATTGACGTTCTCTCTCGAATGGGAGCTGAAGTTATTTCTGGAGAAAAACATGAATTGCATGTGTCAGGTCACGGAAGCCAAAAGGAACACGCCTTGCTCATTAACTTATTAAAACCTCGATTTTTACTACCAATTGGTGGTAATTTTAGACACATTAAAAGCTATCACGAGATGGCTAAAAAAATAGGTTTTACTGACGATCAGTTAATTTTTCCAGATTTTGATTCTTCAGTAACCTTTCACAGCAACGGTACTGTTGATACTAATCAGCACATTTCGATACGCAAGGTTTTGATCGATGGTTTTGGTGTTGGCGATGTTGGTACTACTGTTCTACGAGATCGAAAAGTATTAGCAGAAGATGGTATGTTTTCAGTTGTTCTTTTGACCAACAAGGCTACCGGTGAACTCGCTAAGCCTCCAGTTATTCTCAGTCGTGGCTTTGTCTTTATGAAAGAGAATACTGATCTGATTGATTTTTTGAAATTAGAAATTACTAATAAATTCAAACAGGCCACCAGTTCTCCAGCTAATTTGGATTTTGTTAGAGAAGAAATCCAAGCTCATGTGGAAGAGATTATTTATAAAAAAACAGGTAGACAACCAATGGTCTTGCCTTTAGTGATCGAAGTTTAATCTAGGTTATAATAACCTTATGAGATACTCACAACTTTTAGGTAAAACCAGTAAAAGCATTCCTTCTGACAGTGACAGTCTTAATGCTCGTCTTCTTACTCAAGCTGGTTTTATTCAAAAAGAGATTTCTGGTGTCTACAATTATCTTCCTCTTGGACTAAGAGTTTTAAATAAGATTCAAAATATAGTTAGAGAAGAAATAAATAAAAGTGGGGCACAAGAAATTTTAATGCCAGCCATGACTCAGCAAGATTCTTGGATAACTACAGGAAGAGATACTATGGATGTTTTGTTTCATTTAACTGGGCAAGGAGATACTTCTTTAGTTTTAAATCCAACTCATGAAGAGGTGGTTACTCCTTTGCTCCAAAAATATGTCTTTTCTTACCGAGATTTACCCGTAGCGGTTTACCAAATTCAAAACAAATTTAGAAACGAAGCTCGCGCCAAATCAGGACTTATGAGGGGAAGAGAATTTAACATGAAAGATCTTTACTCTTTTCATGCTGACGAGAAAGATTTAGATCTCTTTTACGAAACTATTAAAAATACTTATTTTGAAATTTATAAAAGATTGGGACTCGAAAAACTTACTGTTTTGACTTTTGCCTCTGGAGGCGCTTTTAGTCAGTTTTCGCATGAATTTCAAACTATTAATCAAAATGGCGAAGACACTATCTATTTGTGTAAAAAATGTAATATTGCCATTAATAAAGAAATTATTGACATTCAAAAAACATGTCCTGAGTGTGGAGGTGGCGATTTGGAAATCCGTAAATCTACCGAGGTTGGTAATATTTTTAAATTAAGAAATAAGTTTTCAAAATCTTTTAATTTTTGTTACTTAGACAAAGATGGAAAAGAGAAAGAAGTGGAAATGGGTTGTTATGGTCTTGGTCCTTCTAGAATTATGGGAACCATTGCTGAAATTTTTAATGACAGCAAAGGATTACTTTGGCCTGACACTATTGCTCCTTATTATGTTCACCTGATTGGGCTTGATCTACATGATCAAGAAATTAAAACGCAAGCTGAAAAAATATATCAAGACTTATTATCTCAAAATGTTGAGCTTTTATTTGATGACCGAACAGATATTACTGCTGGTGCTAAGTTTGCTGACGCCGATCTTATTGGAATTCCTGTCAGATTAGTAATTAGCAAAAGAAGTTTAGAGAAGGGGGGAGTTGAATTTAAATATCGAAATAGTGAAAATAGCGAGATTCTCTCTGTTGAGACATTGCTAAAGAAAATTATCGCCAAATAACTTTAATTAAGTTATACTGTATTTATGGCTAAACGAGGTCGTAAGAAAAAACATGCTTTTCCGCTATTAAGGCTGAAACCTGAAACAACAAAAACCATTTTTTTTATCTTCTTTTTAATTCTCTCGCTAATTACTCTTTTTTCTTTTTTTCAATCAGGTCCTTACCCCACCATCTTAAATAATAAATTAACGGAATATTTTGGTTATATTTCAGTTTTTGTTCCCTTTTTGTTACTTCTCATTTCTTTCTCTTTTGCCAAAGTTAAAATACCTCTAAAAGAGTCGACGGTTTTTTTTGGTACTTTAATCATGTTTATTTCTTTACTTGGTTTATTAAAGCAAGGTTTTTTTGGTATTTTATTAAGCAGTCAGATTTCCTCTCGTTGGGGTGAAATTGCTAGTTTTTTCATTTTCTTTTTTATTTGCATCGCTGGTTTTGTCATCCTTTTTGACACCGATGTCGGTCAAATTGTTAAATTTTTGATGTTAATTTTTAAGGCTATTAAAAAATATACGGTTGGTAATGGTAACAAGGATAAAAAAAGTGAAAAAAAACCAGGTCTTTTCTTATCTGATCTTTCACCCTTTAAAGCAAAGGAAAATAAGCCTGAACCTAAAGAAGATCCAAATGTTTTAAATATTCCTCCTGTTTTAAAAGGTCCACAGCTAAATCTTCAAACGACCACTCTAACTGGTTCTATTGACGATAAAATTTGGCAATATCCTCCTTTATCAATTTTTGATGATACTCCGGGTGTTAAGGCTGATCGCGGTGATGTTCAACATAATGCTCGAACTATTGAAGAAACTCTTGAATCTTTTGGCATCAGAGCCAAAGTGGTTGAGTACAACAACAGCCCTTCTGTTACCCAATATGCTCTTGAAGTTGCCCTGGGTACCAAGTTAGCTAAAATAGTTAGCTTGAGTAATGATTTAGCCATGGCACTATCGGCTCCCGGAGGTCAGATCCGTATTGAAGCCCCTATTCCTGGTCGCGCGCTTGTCGGTATTGAGGTTCCCAACAAGACACTAGAGGTTGTTCCTATTCGCAAGGTGATGGAGTCTGAGGCTATGAAAAATGCTAAAAATAAAATTACTGTACCGTTAGGTCTTGATGTCGCCGGAAATTCTCGAGTGGCCGATATTGCTAAAATGCCTCACGTTTTAATCGCCGGCCAAACAAATTCTGGAAAATCTGTTTGTGTAAATTCTTGGATTGCCAGCTTGCTTTTTAGGGCTTCTCCTCAAGAAGTTCGAATGATCATGGTTGATCCTAAGCGAGTTGAATTGACTCCCTACAACGGAATTCCTCATCTTTTAACCGATGTGATTGTTGATCCAGAAAAGGTCGTTAATGCTTTAAAATGGGCGGTTAATGAAATGCAAGAAAGATATAAAATCTTTAATTCTGCTGGTGCCAAAAATATTGAAGCCTACAATAATCTTTCTGGATTCCAAAACATGCCCTATATCATTATTTTTATTGACGAGTTGGCTGATATTATGTTGTTTGCTCCATCCGAGGTTGAAGATAATGTCTGTCGTTTAGCTCAAATGGCTCGTGCTGTTGGTATTCATTTGGTTTTAGCCACTCAACGTCCTTCAGTTAACGTCATTACTGGTCTGATTAAAGCCAATATTCCAACTCGTATTTCTTTTGCGGTTACCTCTGTCACCGATTCCAGAGTTGTTCTTGATACTCCAGGAGCAGAAAAACTTCTAGGCAGAGGGGATATGCTTTATGGCCCACAAGATTTGGCTAAACCAGTAAGAATTCAGGGTTGTTTTGTTTCCGATAAAGAAATCACCGCTTTGGTTAATTTTCTCAAAACTCAAAAAATTACCGAGTATAACGATGAAATTGTCAGACCAAATGGTCCGATTGTTGGAGTTAAAGGATCTTTGAATATAACTGAAGGAAGCGTTTCGCATGATCCTCTCTATGATACTGCCGTAAAATTAATTCAAGATACCGGTAAAGCTTCAACTACCTTTATTCAAAGAAAATTAAGCGTTGGTTATGCTCGTGCTGCAAAAATCTTAGATGAAATTGAGGCTGCCGGTTTAATTGGACCATCCAATGGAGCCAAGCCTCGCGATATTTTAATGCAACACGTTCAAGGTGATAGTACTGCTGAATAAACTTATGCTTAGAACCTCGTCTCTACTTAAAAATACTCGTCTTGATAGAGAGTATGAACTTGTAGATATTTCTAAAAAACTCAAAATACCTGTTAAGTATCTAGAAGCTATTGAAAACGAAGACGTCATTAATTTCCCCTCCGAACCTTATTGCTCATTAACAGTTAAAGATTATGCTGATCATTTAGGATTAAATGGACAAGAGATTTTATCTTTATTTAGGCGTGATTTTGAACAGAAGAAAAAAAATAAAATAATTAGAAAAAGAGAATTTTCATTTACACCTCAATTTACTTTTAAATTTTTAACTTCTTTATTTCTTTTTGTTTTTCTTTCTTATTTAACTTCTGAATATATTAAATTTAATCGTCCTCCTAGATTAAAAATTGATTGGCCAGATTCTGTTAGCGGTGAAACTTTTGATTTATCTGGAACTACTGATCCTGATTCTACGGTTAGAATTAACGGTGATTTAATTATCGTTCAATCAAATGGTGATTTTCAAAAGAAACTTCAAAATTTTTCAAAAGACGAAATTAAAATAATTGTCGAATCAAAATCTCCCAGCGGTAAAAGCACTATCGAAGAAAAGAGTCTCAGTGTTAATTAATTTTTTTTAAAAATAGTTTATACTGATGATATGGATATTACTCAAATTGTTATTCTCATCAGTCTTATAGCCATCACGGCTATTATCGTTGTCTCAGGAATTTATTTTATTCGTTTTTTAAAAGACTTAACAGTTTCTTTAAAAAAAACAAATTTACTTCTTGATGATGCTCATCTTATTACTGATTCAGTTGCTCGACCTCTTTCTTCTTTTTCAGATTTACTTATGGGTATAAAGACTGGAGCTTCTTTTTTTAGTAATTTAACTAAAAGTAAAAAGAATCATGACTAATATGGAGAAAAAAAGTTCTTCTAAATCAAACTCTGGCTTTGTTTATGGTTTAACCATTGGTGCTGTTTTGGGCGCTCTTTCAACCATCCTAATCAATAAAAGTGAGGAAACTGATCTTATTAATAATTTTGAATCAAAAATTAAGGAGTTTTTCCAAGATTTAATTGATACTTCAACCAAAAAAGAAGACTTTTCTTCAAAAAAAACAAGTCTTATTCTTAAAGAAGAACAACCAGTGATTTTGCTAAAGAAAAAAATAGCTCCAAAAATGTTTGTCAAACCAAAAAAATAGTTTGATTGATATAATTCATTCTATGAAAGCTCGTAGCTTGAAAGAAAAATTCATTAATTTTTTTATTTCTCAAAACCACAGTGAAATTTATTCATCAAGTCTTTTGCCTGAAAATGATCCTAGCACTCTTTTTATTTCAGCCGGAATGCACCCTCTCGTACCTTATTTACTTGGACAAGCCCATCCTTTAGGTAGAAGACTTACTGGTGTTCAAAAATGTGTTAGAACTGGTGATATCGAAGAAGTTGGAGACGCTTACCATCATACTTTTTTCGAAATGTTGGGAAATTGGTCACTTGGTGATTATTTTAAAAAAGAAATGATTCCTTGGAGCTATCAGTTTTTAACTCAAGAACTAAATATTAACCCAAAACACCTACATGTAACCTGTTTTGAAGGGGATCAAGATTCTCCAAAAGACACCCAATCTTATCAGCTGTGGTTAGAGCAGGGTATTGATAAAAGCCATATCCATTATCTGCCCAAAAAAGACAACTGGTGGGGTCCAGCCGGTACTGTTGGTCCATGTGGCCCAGACTCCGAAATGTTTATTGATACCAAACCTCAAGGAGAAGAAGTCGATTTTATTCAAGGTTGCCAAGAGGGAAGAATAATTGAAATCTGGAATGATGTTTTTATGCAATATAACAAAGACACTAATGGCAAATATCAGCCTTTATCTCAAAAAAATGTTGATACTGGTATGGGGGTAGAAAGAACTACTGCTATATTGTCAGGTTTTTCGGACAATTATTTGTCAGACATCTGGCAGCCAATCATAAAAAAAATTGAAGAAATTTCTCATAAACAGTACCAAAATGAAGACTACACTAAATCTTTTAGAATTATCGCTGATCACATAAAAGCTTCTGTTTTCATTATTGCCGATGGAGTTGAGCCTTCCAACAAGGAGGCTGGTTATGTTCTCCGTCGTTTAATAAGAAGGGCAATTCGCCAGGCTAAATTACTTGGAATCGAGACTTCCTTTGTCGCTCAAGTGGCCCATTCTGTTATTGATAATCAACACAACTATGCTGGTGAATATGAAGAATTATCGAAAAATCAACAAAAAATAATTTCCATTCTCCAATCTGAAGAAGACAAGTTTAGAAAAACTCTAAATAACGGTCTTCATCAAATTACCAAATTAATCAATAGTAATCAGCCAATTTCTGGTAAAGATGCCTTTACTCTTTATGAAAGCTTTGGTTTTCCTTTGGAGATGATTGAGGAAGAATTGAAAAAACATAATTTGTCATTTGATATTAAAGATTTTAATGAAGCCAAGGAGAAACATTCCCAGTCGTCAAAAACACTTTCGTCCGGCAAGTTTAAATCTGGCTTAGCCAGTAGTTCTCAAACAGTTACTCGTTATCACACTGCTACTCATTTGCTTCATGCTGCACTTAGAAAAATTCTCGGTAGTCACGTTCAGCAGTTTGGATCAAATATTACCGAACAAAGACTTCGTTTTGATTTTTCGCATCCTGATAAACTGACGGAAGGAGAAATTACTGAAATTTCAAGCCTTATTAACAAATTAATAAAGGAAGACTTGCCGGTCACCGTCGAAAGCATGCCGTACGCTAAGGCAATAGAGCAAAACGCTTTAGCTTTTTTTAACGGTAAATACCCAGAGATTGTTACCGTTTACACTATTGGTCAAAAAGATAATATTTTTTCAAAAGAAGTTTGCACCGGGCCTCATGTTTCTCAACTTTCTGAACTTGGTACTTTTCAAATAGTTAAACAAGAATCTTCTGGTTCCGGTAGACGTCGACTTTATGCTGTCTTAAATTAGGCCAAATTATTAAAAATATTGTATCCTTACATAATGGGGATTAATAGTTTTTGGTTATTCTATGTGGAAGCTGACAGTATTCTTGTTGCTCTAATTAACTGGGGTAATGGTCGCTATTACGTCGCTTCTATTGGTCCAAGGGTAACTTACAACTTTAATGATCAAGATTCAATTTTACAAGCTGCTGATAAGTCCCTTTCAAGTGCCGCTAGCAGTGCTGATTTACCTCCTGAGCAAGAACCTTTGTTTGTCGGATTGGTTATTCCCTCTTCTTGGGTTGGAGAAGATGGAAAAATTTTAAAAGGAAAATCCGAAATAATATTACCAGTATTAAAAAGCTTAGACTTAAAAGCAACCGGTTTTATGTCTAGTGATGAAGCTATTATTGAAGAATCACGCAAGCCTGACGACTTTCCAGCCAGTTTTATCAGCATCTATCTGGAAAGTAGTAGTTTTGATCTGTCTTTAGTTTATTTAGGGAAAATTAAAAATAGAATTAAAAAATATTTTGATGGTGATTTTACTGCTCAAATAGTCGAAGAAGCCTTGCTTGAAATTAATTCTGAATCCACCTTACCTCCACAAATTTACATTTATGGTAATGCTGATGAAAATACTATTGAAGAATTGAAAAATTTTCCCTGGGTTGGTAAAAAAAACGTTGAGACTTTTCTTCATCTTCCTGACATTAAGTTATATAGCGACAGTGACTTAATTAATATTTTTTTTAAAGCCATTACTTCACAAATGTTGGGAGGTGGAAACCCTTCTCAGGCAACAGTTCCTCCATCTATTGTGGGAGAGCAGTTAGCTGAAAAAGTTGAAGATCAAACAGAAGTGTCAGCGGCTTCTCCGTCAGTAGAAGATGGAGATTTTTATCAAGAAATTGAAACAATCTCTGCAGGCGAAGATGAAAATGAACAAATAAATTTATCAGAAGATGAAAACGTTTTTCCAGATACCTTGATTGACACTCAGCAGCCTGTTGAAAAACTTGACGAGGTTCCTGGTGACGAATTTGGTTTTTCTTCAGATTTTACTTCAACCTCAAATCAAGACACAAACAATGTCTCTGAGGCTACGCTTTTTACCCCTGATTCACCACTAATTATTGAAAAAAAATCTTTTAAATTTTCTCTACCCAAAATTAAAACTCCAAAATTTAAAAGTAACTGGCTATTAGTTTTACTTCCTTCAGTTTTTTTTCTTTTTCTTTCCTTTCTTTATTTATCAAAAGTAAAAGTAGTTCTTCATCTTGCGCCTTATGAGTTCAAAAAAACCATTAATGTCACCCTTGATCCAAATAATGACAGCATCTCTTCTTCAACCATTCCTGTTAAGAAAAAAGAGACTACGGTTCAGGCTTCTATTTCAATTCCCACTACTGGAAAAATGGTTGTAGGAGAAAAGGCTACTGGAGAGGTTACTATTTATAATAAGCTTGAAAAGATTCAAAATATTCCTAAAGGTTCAATCATAATTGATTCTAAGGGTCAGAAATTTGAAACCATTACTTCGGTTCAAGTAGCTGCCAGTGTTACCGATTATAATACTGGAACCATGAATTTTGGACAGCTAAAGACATCTCTATCTGCTTTTGACATTGGTCCAGAATACAACATCAGTAAAGACGCTACTTTAACTCTAAAAGATGTCCCAGAAAGTTCAATTGTGATAAAAAGTAATACTACTTTTACCGGTGGAAGCAAGCAAGAGGTTCTAGCTGTTAGCAAGCAAGACAAGTTGGAGGCTGAGCGTTTATTGGATCAAGAATTGAGCATTGTTGCTAATAAAAAAATGAGCGAAGAAATTTCTCTTTCTGGAGATATTTTAAAAGAAACAATTCAATCTAAAAAGGGTAAATTAGATTTTAATCGAGAAGTGGGAGAACAGACTGATCAGTTAACAGCAAATGGAGAATCTACCATTAGTGTTTTTATGATTGACTCTGCCATTAAAAAAGAAATTATTAATTATTATTTATCGTCAGAAGCTGATTATTCTGATTCCGATATTGATATTAATTCTTTTGCTTTAACTTATGATGCTAGCACTTTAAGCTTAGACCAATCATCAGGACTTTTAAGCATTACAGGTTCAGCTTTACCAAAAATTGACACCAATAGTCTTAGAGCATCTATTGCTGGTAAAAGTGAAAACTCAGCTAAAAAAATTATTAGAAAGGCTGAAAGTCGTGCTTATGATATAAATTTTACTTTTATTTTCGATTTTTTTAAAATTCTTTCCTTTAATAAAAATAATATTTCTATTGAAGCGCAAAGGTAAACATCTGTGAGCTATATCTACTTAAAAAAACCAGTTTTAACGGCTAAATCAAAAAGGGCAGTCAAAAAAAAGATTGTTGCCATTTTCTTTTTAACGGCTGGTATTCTTTTCTTCTTTGCCGCCATTTTCCCTATGATTACTTATCAGATTCAATATTCTAAAAATTTTACGCAACTTATTAACCCTTTGTCTTTGCAAAATACAATCACATCAAGCAGTATTTTAAGTAGTGTTAATACAGACTATACTCAAATTTCTACCTGGTTTGAAAGTGATAACTCAAATCAAATTTTTTTAAATAATGACACCTCAACTTATCTTCTGACTATCCCTGAGCTCAAAATCAGCAACGCTGTTGTTACCATCAATAGTATGGATTTAAAAAAAAGCTTAATTCAGTATCCTCAAACAGCCTTACCTGGGCAGTTGGGCAACACTGTTATTTTTGGCCACTCAGTATTACCTCAATTTTATAATCCTAAAAATTATTTAACTATTTTTTCTACTCTTTATAAGTTAAAACAAGGATCAATTCTGTTAATCGATTATGACAATTCACAATATAAATATGTAGTTGATGAAATGTACGAGGTCAAGCCAACCGACCTTTCAGTTCTCGAGCAGCGTTATGATCAAAAAGTACTAACACTTATTACTTGTAGTCCACCTGGGACTTATCTTCGTCGCTTAATTATTAAAGCTAGTCTGTCAACCAAATAAGTTATACTTCTTTATGAATTCTTTAGCAATTGATTATGGGACAAAAAATGTTGGTTTAGCTGTTTCTACTTTGGGAATTATTACTCCCATTAAGGCAATTAAAAACGATCAGCACTTATTTGAAAACATCGCTAGCATAATTGCTGATTATAAGATTGATAATGTATATGTTGGACTTTCAGAAGGTTCTTTTGCTCAACTAACCAAAAATTTTGTTGACAAGCTTCGCTCCATGGTAAAATTAGATATTCAGACAGTAGAAGAAGCAGTTAGCACTATCGAGGCTCAGCAAATTTACATTCAGAATAAAAACAAGAAAAAAGATTATAAAAAATTAATTGACTCGGTGGCAGCAGCTGTTATTCTTCGACGAGTGTCAGATTATTAATTAAAACAAATTATGATAAAAGACCTAATTTCCCCAGTTCAGGCTTGGTTATTATCTCAAGGTCGTTGTGTTGGATGCGGCACTTCACTTCTAAAAGGAATTGTTAAAGAGGTTAGAGGGAAGACTACTGTTACCTGCAAGTGTGGTCGTATTTTTATTCACGACAAAAACAAAAAAGTTTACCGTCGTGCCTTATTTGACGAGATTTAATAATGAAACGATTTTTCTTTCTTGTTTTTTTTCCTTTTTTTCTTTTTGTTTTCTCTGTTTTTTCTTATCTTCAAATTAACGCTCGTCCTTTTTCCACTGATTCAACTAGTGTTCGTCTAGTTATTAACAAAGGCGATGGTCTGCTTGATATCTCGAAAAAACTCGAGTCAAATTCTTTAATTAGAAATAAATACTCCTTTTTATTTTATGCCTACAAGTTAGGATTAAATAAAAAAATCCAATCAGGTACTTTTAGATTAAACCCTGCACTTTCCACTTCTCAAATTGTTGTCAAACTTGCTCAAGGTGGTGTCAGTGATTACTGGTTGCAAATAATTGAGGGGACAAGAGTTGAAGAAATTAGTCATCTTTTTCCTCCTCAAACCTCTTTTAAAAATAAAGAAGGGTATTTATATCCAGACAGCTATCTTATTCCAACTTACTTTACTGCTGATCAAATTTTTTCTGTTATTCAAAACAATTTTGATAAAAAATTTGCTCAAGCCAAACAAGATGCTACTAATTTAAATATGTCAGATACTGACGTTCTTATTCTCGCTTCTATTATCGAAAGAGAGGCAAGGACTTTAAAATCAAAAAGAGAAGTAGCCGGTGTTTTACTAAATCGACTTGGTATCAACATGGCTCTTCAGGTTGATGCTTCAGTTCAATATGCTCGCGATTCTGTTAAAAAACCTATTACTTACTGGCAACCATTAGATACATCCTCTCTTTCAATTCAATCTCCATTTAATACTTATAAAAACCCCGGCTTGCCACCAGCACCTATTTGTAATCCTGGTTATGACTCGATTTATGCTGCTTTTCACCCCCTTTCTTCTGACTATCTTTACTATATAACCGGCAACGATAATTTGATGCATTATGCTAAAACTTTGTCTGAACATAATAGCAATATTTCAAGGTATCTTAAATAAAATTTCTTTTCCCTCTTATACTGCCTATGTGTAATAAATGTGTACAATGTCTACTTTGCCCTTAAATATTGACAATTATC